>JBDSOV010000156.1:0-3784 GCA_039914575.1 Sphingomicrobium sp. | reverse complement strand
GGGCCTGGGGGGTCTTTCATGTCGCACGGGACAGCGGCGCGCCGCCTATCACGCGGGCCTAGGCCAAAGCAAGGACGCGCCTTGCCATCCATCGCCCCCTTCCGTAGATGGGCGCCGCCGCAGCAATGCGGTCCGGTCGGGGCGTAGCGCAGCCTGGTAGCGCATCACACTGGGGGTGTGGGGGTCGCAGGTTCGAATCCTGTCGCCCCGACCATTTTACCGTAGAGAATCGTTTCGCATGGAGCGCGGTGTCGGAGCGCTGCAGATCACGCAGCTCGGCCGGGAGCCGCTCGTGAAACCACCCTGGCAACAGATCAGGTAGGCTGCGCGGGCGCTTTTGGCGCTGCAACCTTGCGCACGGTCGATCTCGCCGGTGCCTTGGCTTTGGTGGCCGCTGGCTTCTTTGGTCTGGCGCTAGTAGATTTTTTGGGCGCGCTCGTCACGGCCGCCTTGCTGCGCCTTTTGACGGCGGTCGCAGTCTTGGAAGCAGCGGGCGCGCGCCGCGTCTTTCCTTTCGCTGGCGCCTTGTCGTCGAGCAAATTGCTGACGCTTCGCCGGGCGACCTGAAGCGCCATTTCCCATAAATCGTGTCCGCGTTCAGCGCCTTGCTTGACGATGCCGGTCAAGTCCCCGCCAGCCTCGGACGCAACCCGCCGAACCTTGCTCGCATCCTTGAGCGCGGCGGCAGTTGCAAACAAAGCGGCCGACACGAACTCGGCGATTAGAGGATTGTCGGAAATAGCTTTGAAGCGTTCTGCAACCGATGGTGACTGCGATTTTCCAGATTTGCTCGATTTCGGCTTTTTCTTCTTTGCTTTTTTGTCTTTGGCCATTTTGGCTCCCCTCTCTCGCAAGCTGCTCCCAGGCAATTCCGACGTGGCTGATACCAATTTCGTCACAACACTGTAACAGCGTTCTGTTTCAGAACGACGACATGCGGTGGATCAAACGGCCAAATCTGGCAAACAGAAACGCCTTGAGGCGATGAAGGGGGAACGTCCACCAGCCGCCTTAATCCCAGTCGAGCAGCGTTATTTCAATCGCGAATTGAGCTGGCTCGCATTCAATCGTCGCGTGCTTGAGGAAGCGTGCAATGTCGCTCACCCTTTGCTCGAGCGTCTCCGCTTCCTTTCAATTTCCGCGAGCAATCTCGACGAATTTTTCATGGTCCGGGTTGCCGGACTCAAGGCCCACCAAGCTCTTGGCATCGAAGAACGGTCGGCAGATGGGCTGACCCCGAGCCAGCAATTGGCAGCAATTGCCGTTGCGGCCGACGCGCTTGTCGTCAGCCAATATGATGTGTGGGATACGCTGCGCGCCGCGCTTGCCGAGGCGGGGATTGAGGTCATCGGCGACGAACCGCTTGAAGCCGAGGCGGAGGCCTGGCTCGACCGCCATTTTCGCGAGCAGATTTTCCCCGTTCTCACGCCGCAGGCGATCGACCCAACCCATCCGTTCCCGTTCATCGCCAACAAGGGGCTGAGCCTGATCTTCGAGTTGAAGAAGGGCCGCCGACTAATAAGCGAATTGGTGATGGCACCGCCAACGGTCCCGCGCTTCATCCGTTTGCCAGGAAGCAAAGCGCGGTACATCCCACTCGAAACGTTGATCCGTCGTATGACTGATTATCTGTTTCCGAAATATGCCGTGCTGCGAGGTGGCGCATTCCGAATTCTCCGCGATAGCGACATCGAAGTGGAGGAAGAAGCTGAAGATCTGGTGCTGTTCTTCCAGACCGCCATCAAGCGACGCCGCAGGGGTCAAGTGGTCCGGTTAGACCTCGAGCCCAACATCCCCGAGGCTCTCGACCGGGGGATTAAAGCCGGGCTCAATGCTGCTCAGGCGATCGCTCGAGAAGCCCATGGCCTGCTTGGACTGTCGGACCTCTCGCTTCTGGTCGAGGAGGATCGCCCCGACCTGAAGTTCCCGCCTTTCGACCCGCGTTTTCCTGAGAGGATCCTGGAGCATGGCGGAGATTGTTTCGCAGCGATCCGCGAAAAAGATTTCCTAGCTCACCATCCATATGAAAGCTTCGAAGCGGTCGTCGAGTTCATAAAGCAGGCTGCTGCCGATCCAGATGTCGTTGCAATCAAACAGACTTTGTATCGCGCCGGAAAGCAATCGGCGATTTTGCGCGCGCTGATTGACGCTGCCGAAGCGGGCAAATCGGTCACGGCGGTGGTCGAACTGAAGGCGCGTTTCGAGGAAGAACAGAATCTGATGTGGGCCAGCGCGCTCGAGCGGGCTGGGGTCCAGGTCGTCTATGGGTTCATCGATTGGAAAACCCATGCCAAGGTGTCGATGGTCGTGCGCCGCGAGAGCAAGGGGTTTCGCACTTACTGCCATTTCGGAACAGGCAATTATCATCCGGAAACAGCGCGCATTTACACCGACGTAAGCTATTTCACCGCGGATCCGAGCATCGGCCGCGACGCCGCGAAATTGTTCAATTACATCACTGGCTATCTTGAACCGAGCAGCCTCAAGCAATTGGTCATTTCGCCGCAGAAGATGCGCGACGAATTACTGCGATTGGTCGATTGCGAAATTGTCGCCGCGCAAGCGGGAAAGCCGGCGGGAATTTGGGCGAAAATGAACTCGCTGGTTGATCCGATCATTATCGACAAACTCTATCAGGCGAGCAATTCGGGGGTGCCCATCGATTTGGTGGTCCGCGGTATTTGCTGCCTCCGCCCAGGGACCGAAAATCTTTCCAAGAATATTTCCGTCAAATCGATCGTCGGTCGATTTTTGGAGCATTCGCGACTGTGGTGTTTCGCCAATGGGAACGAGCTGCCTCACCCCGAAGCCAAGGTCTATATCAGCTCGGCCGACTGGATGCCGCGCAACTTCGACAGACGTATCGAATATATGCTGCCGATCCAAAACAAGACCGTTCACGCCCAGCTGCTCGACCAAGTCATGGTCGCCAATCTTATCGACAATGAGCAGAGCTGGCGGCTGAATTCGGACGGCAGCTACCAGCGCCTCGAACCCAAGCCGGACCAAGTCTTCAATCTGCACGATTATTTTATGTCGAACCCTTCCTTGTCGGGGCGCGGGCAGGCGCTAAAGAAGGGGCGCAGAGTACCAAAGCTGCGGTTTCAGCGCGGACGGTAAATTGGACGAGTGATAAGCACGGATCGAGTAGCAATCGTCGACATCGGGTCGAACTCGGTACGGCTGGTGGTCTATGGCGGTCCACCGCGCGTTCCCATCCCAGTGTTTAACGAAAAGGTGCTTGCCGGGCTCGGTTCAGGGCTTGATCGCAGCGGCAGTCTCAAACCGTCGGCGCGGGCCAAGGCCTTGGCTGCGCTCAAGCGATTCAAGATCCTGCTCAAAGATATGCAGGTCCGCCGAATCCACGTCCTTGCAACGGCGGCAATTCGCGATTCGGACGATGGCCCTGATTTTGTCCGCGAGGTTGAACGCATCGGCTTCAAATGCGATGTTCTTTCCGCTGAGGATGAGGCGCGCCTGGCCGGCGAGGGCGTGATATCTGGCAACCCCGAAGCCGACGGTATTGTTGGCGATCTAGGCGGCGGCAGCCTCGAACTGGTGGATGTCGCGAACGGCGAAGTCAGGCGAGGAATTTCACTTCCGCTGGGGGTGCTCAGAATTCGCAATTCGGCGGAGGATGAGGATTCGGCGAAAAAGGCGATTCGCTCAGCGATCAAACAAGCCGGTACGACCGGCGAGGGACGCGGTCGGCCGCTGTACCTGGTCGGCGGGTCCTGGCGAGCATTGGCGCAGATCGATATGCTTGCGACCGATTTTTCGCTGC
>JBDSOV010000127.1:0-2538 GCA_039914575.1 Sphingomicrobium sp. | reverse complement strand
GCCTTCACGAGTGATTGTATAGCATGAAAATGGTCAAATTTCCAGTCCCAGCTGGATTGGCGCCGCCGGGTCATCATTTTGCAGCATATGCAGCCCCAGCCCGAGCAGCCTTATGCCCTTGGGCACTGGCATCAGCCGCGCCAGCAACTCCTGCCCGTGCCTCGCGAACGCCGCCAAATCGGCAATCGGCGCGGGCATGCTTTTCGAGCGGCTAATCAGGGTGAAGTCGGCATATTTGACCTTGAGCGTCACCGTCCGGCCTTTGACTTCGGCGCGCTCGACCCGAGCCCAGGCATAGCCCGCGACGCGTTCCAGTTGTTCGGCCAGCTCGGCGGGATCGGTCAGGTCGGTGTCGAACGTCCGCTCGGCGCTGACCGATTTATACGGTCGGTCGGGCTTGACCTCACGCTCGTCGATGCCGCGCGCGATCCGCCAGTACCACCCGCCCGAACTTCCGAAATGGGCTTCGAGCTCGGCCTGCGGCCAGGTTGCCAAGTCGGCGCCATTGTGGATCCCGAGCCTCTCCATCTTCGCCGCGGTGACCGGCCCGACCCCGTGGAAACGCTTGACCGGCAGCGTCGCGACAAACGCCGCGCCTTTGTGCGGCGGGATCACGCAAATCCCGTCGGGCTTGTTGTGGTCGGACGCGAGCTTCGCAATGAACTTGCAATAACTGACCCCGGCCGACGCGGTCAGTCCGGTCTCGGCCTTGATCCGCGCGCGAATCGCCTCGGCGATCGCCCGCGCACTGCCCAGCCCCAGCCGGTCCTCGCTGACATCGAGATAGGCTTCGTCAAGCGAGAGCGGCTCGATCAATTCTGTATAATCGGCGAAAATCGCGCGGATCTGCTGGCTGACCGCTTTATAGACGTCGAACCGCGGCTTGACGAACACCAGCCCGGGGCAGCGGCGCCTGGCGGTAACCGACGGCATCGCCGACCGCACCCCGAACGCCCGCGCTTCATAGCTCGCCGCCGCGACTACCCCGCGATGCCCCACGCCGACCGCCACCGGATGCCCACGAAGCTCGGGCGCATCGCGCTGTTCGACCGAGGCGTAGAAAGCGTCCATGTCGACATGGATGATCTTGCGGGGGGCGGAGTCGGACATTGGCGCTTTATCCTGTCCTACAGCACCCGCTTGCGTCTACACTGAACGTGGCGGTGGCCGACTCGGGGGCCGGTGGGCGAAATGGTCGCCGTCTCCACGACCTTTGCGACTTTAGTGACCTTAGTGACTTTACGAGCGGGCGCTCCGCCGCCTTTTCTTCCCCCCCGCAATCTGCTTAAGCCCCGCCGATGAACATCCATGAATATCAGGCCAAGGAATTGCTGGCCAAGTTCGGCGTTCCGGTTCCCGCCGGTTTTGCCGCGATGACCGCCGACGAAGCCGTCGCCGCCGCCAAGCTGCTCCCCGGGCCATTGTGGGTGGTCAAGGCCCAGATCCACGCCGGTGGCCGCGGCAAGGGCAAGTTCAAGGAGCTTGGGCCCGATGCCAAAGGCGGAGTCCGCCTCGCCCGCTCGATCGACGAGGTCCGCGCCGCGGCCGAGGAAATGCTCGGCAAGACATTGGTCACGATCCAGACCGGGGCCGAGGGCAAGCAGGTCCAGCGCCTCTACATCACCGACGGCGTCGACATCGCCAAGGAATTTTACGTCGCGCTGCTGGTCGATCGCGAAACCGGCCGGATCGCGATCGTCGCTTCGACCGAGGGCGGGATGGATATCGAGGCGGTGGCGCATGACACGCCCGACAAGATCGAGACCATCACCATCGACCCGGCGACCGGGCTGATGCCGCACCACGGCCGTGCCGTCGCCGCCACGCTCGGCCTGACCGGTGACCTCGCCAAGCAGTGCGCCAACGTGCTGGCCAAGCTCTACGCCACCTTCATCGGCACCGACGCCGCGCAGATCGAGATCAACCCGCTGGCGGTGACCGAAGACGGCCAATTGCTGGTGCTCGATGCGAAAGTGGGATTCGATGCCAACGCCATGTTCCGCCACAAGGATCTCGCCGAATTGCGCGACCTGACCGAGGAAGATCCGATGGAGATTGAGGCGTCGAAATATGACCTCGCCTACATCAAGCTCGACGGTGACATCGGCTGCATGGTCAACGGCGCCGGTCTCGCGATGGCGACGATGGACATCATCAAGCTGAACGGCGCCTTCCCCGCCAACTTCCTCGACGTCGGCGGCGGCGCCTCTAAGGAAAAGGTCACCGCGGCGTTCAAGATCATCCTCAGCGATCCCGCGGTAAAGGGCATATTGGTCAACATCTTCGGCGGCATCATGAAGTGCGACATCATCGCCGACGGCATCGTCGCCGCGGCGCGCGAAGTGAATATCGCGGTGCCGCTGGTGGTCCGTCTCGAAGGCACCAACGTCCAGCAGGGCAAGGACATCCTTGCCAATAGCGGCCTTCCGATCATCGCCGCCAATGATCTTGGCGACGCGGCGCGCAAGATCGTCGCCGAAGTCAAAAACGCAGCCTGATTTGTCGGAGAAACTTGCATGAAACTCCTTGTCGCGGTCA
>JBDSOV010000104.1:0-9495 GCA_039914575.1 Sphingomicrobium sp. | reverse complement strand
TATGGTCGGTATAGCCGCCCTTACTGATCGTCTTGTCGTGGCGATCGGCGCTGTTGTAGGTCTGGACCGCGCCCTCGCGGCAGAAGATTTCCCATCCTTCGAGGCACTGGTCGCACTTCATGCAGCTGTCGACCATGCATCCGACCGCGACCGTATCGCCGACCTTGTGGGCGCTGACGTCGGCGCCGACCTCGGTCACCGTTCCGACGATCTCGTGGCCGGGGATGACGGGATAGCGGGTGCCGCCCCAGTCGTTGCGGCATGTATGCAAGTCCGAATGGCAGATGCCGGCGTGGCTGATCTGGATCGCGACGTCGTCAGGCCGTAGGTCGCGGCGCTCGAACTCCATCATCTTCAATGGCTGATCGGCGGCGTCGGTGCCCCATCCCTTGGCGGCGGTCGGCATGATGTCTCTCCTGGGTTACCGGGCGCGGGCGAGGATCAACTGCGCCTGTAGCAAATGCGGGCGATCGACCATCCGGCCATCCACCGACAACACACCAGCGGCGGGATCGGCCTCGAATGCCGCGAGTATTTTTTGGGCGTGGGCGATGTCGCTGGCGGTGGGAGTGAAAGCGGCGTTGATCGGGCCAACTTGATTGGGGTGGATGGCAAGCTTGCCGGTGAACCCCTCGCGCGCCGCGGCGGTGGCCTCGGCGGTGAGTCCGGCCTCGTCCTTGAAATCGGCGAACACGCCGTCGACCGGCTGGACCCCGGCGGCGACCGCGCCGGCCAGGCAGAGCGAGCGAGCCATTCGATAGGTGAAGGCGAGGCTGCCATCGGCATCATATTTGGACGAGGCACCGAGCGCGGCGGAGAGATCCTCGGCGCCCCAGCACATCGCGGCGAGCGGCGCCTTGCAATCGCGGTAGCTGAGCAGCCCGAACAGGCTGGCCGCAGTCTCGGTGACGATGGCGTGGACCGGTAGGTCGCCGGTGCGGTGGGCAAGCTCGGCGACGTCGGCGCCGCTTTCCGCCTTGGGCAGGACAACACCCTCGAAATCGGCCGAGGCGAATACTTTGAGATCCTTTTTGTGGTGATCGGTGCGCAACGGATTGATCCGCACCCACCAGCGCGGGCCGCCTTCGCGGACGCCGAGCGCCTTCAACAGGTCTCGCGCCGCCTGCTTGCGGTCGAGCGCGACGCTGTCTTCGAGATCGAAGATGATCGCGTCGGCGTCCGATGCGATCGCCTTGGCCACCTTCTTGTCACTGTCAGCGGGGACGAACAGCCAGCTGCGCGGCGGCGGCAGGCTCATGCCGGGGATTTCAAGATCAAAGCCGAGCGGGTGCATTCGCACACCAGTTCGCCACGCTGGTTGTAACTGCGGTGCGCCCAGGTGACGATCCCGGCATTGGCGCGCGATTTGGACTCGCGCACCGCAATGCACTCGGACTCGCTGCGCAACGTGTCGCCGGCGAAAACGGGGTTGGGGAAGACGAGTTTGTCATAGCCCAAGTTGGCGACCAGCGTGCCGAGCGTGGTGTCGGCGACCGACACGCCGACCATCAGCCCGAACGTGAAAATCGAATTGACCAATGGCTTGCCGAATTCGGACGCGGCGGCGGCTTCATGGTCGAGGTGCAGTGGCTGCGAATTGTGGGTCAGGGTCGAAATCAGCACATTGTCGGTCTCGGTGACGGTGCGCGTGACCTCATGGGCGATTTTGTCGCCCACCTGCCACTGATCGAAATATCGTCCGGCCATGCCGTGCCTCTAGCCACCAACACCCGTTCGTGTCGAGCATAGTCGAGACAAAGCCCTCGACGAAGGCTAGGGACGAACGGACTTGGGGCTATGGAAGCAGGATTTCCGCAACCGCCTCGGTAATTGCGGCGCTGTCGAGGCGGTAGGCGGCGTAGAGGGCGACGAGATTACCGGTCTGGCCGAACCGTTCGACGCCCAGCGGCGCGACCCGGTTGCCGATCACACCGCCGATCCAGCTTAAGGAAGCGGGGGCGGCGTCGCACAGGGTGACGAGGCCGGCCCCGGGGGCGAGACGCGCGAGCAGGGTTTCGACGTGGCTCGGCGCGTAGTCGCCAGCCCACCGCGAGGCTTGGGCCGCGGTCCAGCCGCGGTGGAGCAAATCGGGCGAGGTGACGGCGAGCAAGCCGAGGCCCGGGATGTCGGCGGAGAGTTCGTCGTGCGCGGCGAGCGCTTCGGGCATGATCGCGCCCATCGCGACGATCGCGGCTTCGGTACCGGGGCCGGGTTCGCGCAGCCAATAGGCACCGGCGAGGGCACCAGCCTTCCAGCTTTCGTCTGCGCGTTTTTCCTGGACGATCGAGCGGGTCGAGAGCCGGAGGTAGGTGGATTCGCCCGCCGGGTCGTCGATCAGCCGGAACGCTTGCTCGATCATCGCCGCGAGCTCGTCGGCGAACGCGGGCTCGTAATGGCGCAGGCCGGGCTGGCCCAAGGCGATCAATGGCGGGTTGATCGACTGGTGGGCGCCCCCTTCTGGCCCTAATGTGATGCCCGACGGGGTCGCGACAAGCAGGAAACGCGCGTCCTGGTAGCAAGCGTAATTGAGGCTATCGAGCCCGCGCGCGATGAACGGATCATAGAGCGTCCCGACCGGGATCAGCCGCTCGCCGAACAGATCGCCCGACAGGCCGAGTGCGGCCAACATCAGGAAAAGATTGGATTCCGCGATCCCCAGCTCGATATGCTGGCCCTGATTTGTCGCCGACCACTTTTGCGCCGATGGAATCTTTGCGTGCGCGAAAACGTCGGCCATGTCGCGTCGTTTGAACAGGCCGCGCTGGTTGACCCACGCGCCGAGGTTGGTCGAGACGGTGACGTCGGGCGAGGTGGTGACAATACGCTCGGCGAGGTCGCCGCCCGCGCGCGACAGGTCGAGCAGGATGCGGCCAAACGCGGCCTGGGTCGCCTGCTCGTCGCCGCTCGGTGCCGGAATTTCGGGAATCGCGATCCGTCCAAAATCGCGGGGGCGCTTGTCGCGGCGGATTCGGGTCGCCGCGATCAGCGCCTCGACCCCGGCGCGGGCGTTGCCGCCGATCCCGGCGAGCGGGGTCCATTCGTCGCCCTCCGTGATCCCGAATGCATCGCGCATGGCGTGGGCCTGGGTCGGGTTCATCAGCCCGGAGTGATTGTCCTTGTGCCCGGCGAATGGCAGGCCGAACCCTTTGACTGTCCAGGCAACGAACAGGGTCGGGACATCGTCCATCGCCGCGTCGAACGCCTCGACCAATGTCTCCATGCAATGGCCGCCGAGGTTGCTCATCAACGCGCCCAGTGCTTCGTCGTCTTGCCCTTTGAGGAAAGCGGCACCTTTCTTGCCGAGATCGGCGTCGATCCGCGCCCGCCACGCCGCGCCGCCTTGGTAAAGCAGGACGGAGGAGTCCGCGTTGGGCAGGCTGTCGAGCCAGTCGCGGACCGCGGGATGTTTCGCCAGCGCCGCGGTCAGCCGCTTGCCGTAGCGCAATTCGACCGTCCGCCAGCCGCAACTCGCGAAAATCTCGTCGAACCGCTCGAACATCCGATCGGCCGAGGTCGCGTCGAGGCTTTGCCGGTTATAGTCGACGATCCACCAGCAGTTGCGGATGTCATGCTTGTAGGCCTCGATCAAACATTCGTAGATGTTGCCCTCGTCGAGCTCGGCATCGCCGATCAGCGCGACGAACCGTCCGCGATCCTCCTCGGCCAACTTGCCGTGGGCAGTGAGATAATCCTGCACGAGCGACGCGAAGGCGGTGATGGCAACACCGAGGCCCACCGAGCCGGTAGAGAAATCGACCGGGATCCGGTCCTTGGTGCGGCTGGGGTAGCTTTGCATCCCGCCGAAGCCGCGAAAGTTCTGCAGCTGATCGAGGGTCTGAGAGCCGAGCAGATAATGGATCGCGTGGAGCACCGGCCCGGCATGCGGCTTGACCGCGACCCGGTCATTCGGGCCGAGCGCGTGGAAATAGAGCACCGCCATGATCGCGGTTATCGAGGCGCAACTCGCCTGATGCCCGCCGACCTTCAGCCCGTCGCTGCTCTCGCGGACATGGTTGGCATGATGGATCGTCCAACTCGACAGGAATCGAAGCTTGTCGTCGAGGGTGCGCAGAGCATCGAGGTCGGTGGTCGTCGGCTTCACAACAATTTCCGTTCGTCCTGAGCTTGTCGAAGGACTGCTCTTCCGACCTGCCCTAAAGTGAAGGACGGCCCTTCGACAAGCTCAGGGCAAACGGATTTGTGAGGCGTATCATTCTATCGCCGGTAACGCCGAGCCGAACCTTGCGCGCGCCCGCCCGAACTTCCCTCATCGCGCAGCTGCTTTATCCTCTGGGTCTTTGGCGGAGAAGATGATGAGCTGGATGATCGGACGGGCGGCGGCCATGGCCAACCCCGAGGCGGCGAGGGCCAAGGCGCTAAAGAAGTTGCAGGGGCTGGCCGAGCTGGACGATCCCGAAGGCGTGGTCGTGCCGATCCTGATCGACGCCCTGCTGATGGTTGAAAGCTATCGCGGCGCGCGCCACCAGATCAGTTTCCTGCCCGAGCTTACGGAAAGCGTCGACGCTCTGCTGCGCGACCTGACGATCGTCGAGAAGACCAAGGAGTGGGCGGGGAGCTAGGTCAATCGCTTGCCGTCGCGATGTCCATGACCAAACCATCGGTCATCCATCGTCCGAGCATTGTGCCAGCAGCCGCCACGCCGCCATCATCGCCGCGCGACTGGACCAGCGCGTCGCAAAGATTCTCGAACGTCCCGCCGCCACGCATCAACGTCAGGCCGGCGGCCTCGTCATCGTCGATCAGGCGAAATTGCGAGCGCAAATCCTGCCGCCAGACGAGCAGGGTCGCGGCCGCACCGGGCAGATCGAGCGGCGGCATGTCGCTTTCATTGTCGATTGCGTTCCACAGCGCGGTGCAATCGGTCTTCACCGCGCGGATAATGAAATTTGGCACAAAGCCGAGGCGAAGATTCAGCCAGTCGACCTCGGTGAACGACGTTGCGCGCCGGGCGAAGTCCGCGGCGGCCAGCACTGCCACGTCCGGGCCGGTGAATAGCCGCTGCATCTCCCATTCAAGCCAAGCCAGTTCCTCCACCTCCGGATCGTCCGGAAACAGGGCGGCGAGGGTATCGCTGAAGCCCAGGCCGAGGTCGTCGAGCGTCCAGCTGGCAGGGGGATGGAGGATCAGATGATGCGCCGCCGCGGCGTCGAAACTCTCGTCGCCGATCCATTTGCGGCTCTTGTCGAACGCGCCGCGAAGGCAACCAAGCAGCCGCGCGCGATACGCGCTGCGATAGACCTCCAAGCCGTCGCGCATGTCGGCCGGCCAATCGACGATGTTGGTCCCTTCGACCTCGGTCACCGTGGCAAGAAACCGGTCCTGGATCGCGGCCAGGATCATGCGGCGCGGCTCAGGACGACCGATGCCCGCTGCCGCGCAATGTCGAGCTCCTGGAGCAATTCGTCGAGCGGCGGAATGTCGTCGTCGCGTTCGATCATGGTTGCAACCGATCCGAACCTGCGGCCGGCGGCCTCGTAAAGCGACCAGACATCGGGCGCGACGGGATGATCGTGGGTGTCGATCAGCATCGTCTCGCTTTGGCTATGTCCGGCGAGATGAATCTGCCGCACCCGGTCCGCCGGGATCGCATCGAGGTAGGTCGCGGCGTCGAAGCCGTGGTTGCGGCTGCTGACGAAGATGTTGTTGACGTCGAGCAGCAGATAGCAGCCGGTCCTGCGGCACATCTCGGACAGGAAAACCCATTCGGTCAGGCCGGCATCGGCGAACTGGACATAGCTGGACGGATTTTCGAACAGCATCGGCCGTTCGAGCGCATCCTGCGCGACCGCGATGTTGGCGCACACCGTGTCCAGGGCCTCCTCGCTGTAGGGCAGCGGCAGCAGGTCATGCGTGTTGTGATCGCCGACCCCGGTCCAGCACAAATGGTCCGATACCCATAACGGCCGCGCCCGGTCGGCCAGTGTCTTCAGCCGTTGGAGATAAGCGCGGTCAAGCCCGGCGGTCGACCCGATCGACATCGACACGCCGTGCATTGCGACGGGATAGCGCTCGCGGATCGCATCGAGCGTGGCCAGCGGCCGGCCGCCCTCGACCATGAAATTTTCCGAAATAATCTCGACGAAATCGACCGGCACATCGCGCGCCAGATAGTCCGCATAATGCGGCCGGCGCAGGCCTAGGCCAAAGCCGGCGAAGGGTGCGATCTCGGTCATGTCAGTCCTTTTGCACTTGGCGCTTTGGAAGGAACGACGGCCCGGCTGCAGGGCGCGCGCAGCCGGGCCGCCTGGCCTTAGCCGCGCAAGTCGCCGATCGTGCCGCCCTTGCTGAGGCACTGGCTTGCCTTGAGTGCCTTGAAGCCGTGGCCCTTGCACTCGTTATTGCCCTTGCATTCATGCGCCGTGGTCTTGCAGTCGCCGCTGCCCTTGCAGCTGTTGACGCCATAACAATGGACCGTGTCGGCGGCGCTAACAGCGGCACCCTGGCTGCCGCTCGGGGCAGGCGCGGCCGATGCAATCGAAGCCAGTGCGAAAAGAGCGGCGGCCGAGGTGAGGCGGACTCCGGCTTGAAGTTTGGTCATGCGATGTTCTCCCGAAATGCGTTGCGCCAGTTTGGCGTCCGGCATTCGCGGGAAAAGGGGTAATGGTTACAATGGGCGTTTCGAACGATCCGCTCAAACCGATTGTAACGATTCTGTCCGAAGCGGCGAATGAGAGGGCATCGCAACAAGGAGAAATTGAATGTCCACCTCATCCCACCGCCAATTGCTGGCCGGTCTGCTTGCCGCTTCGGTCACCGCTGGCCTTGCCACCGCCGCATCGGCCCAGTCCAAGAAGCCGGCAACCGAGAAATGTTACGGCGTCGCCAAGGCGGGCAAGAATGACTGCGCCGCCGGTCCCGGTACAAGTTGCGCCGGAACATCGACCAGGGATTATCAGGGCAATGCGTGGAAACTGGTCAAGGCCGGTACCTGCCTCACCATCAAGACCCCAAGGGGCAATGGCTCGCTGAGCGCCAAGGCCTGATCGCGTGAGCAGGGTGATTGCCGCTTACGACCGGATGACTCTGGCGCTGGCCGGCAAGGTCGGCGAGGGCATTGCGCTGTTGTTCCTGAGGATCGCCTTCGCCGGTATCTTCTGGCGTTCCGGGCGGACCAAGATCGAGGAGGGAAGCTGGATCACGATCAGCGACAGCGCCCGCTTTCTTTTCAGCGAGGAATATTCCGGCGTGCCGCTACCGCCCGAGATTGCGGCAGTGGCGGCGACGGCTGCGGAACATCTGTTTCCGTTCCTGCTGGTCATCGGGCTGTTGACCCGATTGTCGGCAGTGGCGCTGTTGATCATGACCCTGGTCATCCAGTTTTTCGTCTATCCCGATGCCTGGTGGCCGGTGCATTCGCTATGGGTTGCCATGGCGTTGGTGCTGATCGCGCGGGGAGGAGGGCGGTTTTCGGTGGATCAACTGCTGACGCATGGCCGGCGCCAGTGAAAGCCGACGAACCTGGAATGGCGCGGTTGATGGCGCTGGCCCAGGCCGGTGACCGCAAAGCCTATTCGGCCCTGCTGACCGCCTGCTCGCTGTGGCTCAAGCGCTATTTCAGCCGCCGCGTCCCGCCGTCCAGCCTCGACGATCTGGTACAGGAGACCTTGCTGACCCTGCATCGCAAACTGTCGAGCTACGATCCGGCGCGTCCGTTTTTCCCGTGGTTGGCGGCGGTCGCGCGATATCGTTGGGTCGATCATCTGCGGCTGGTCTACCGGGCAGAGTTGGTCGAATTGGACCGCGACATTGCCGACCCCGGCGATCACGAACAGCTGGCCGCCCGCCTCAGCCTTGAGCGGCTATTCGCCCATCTGCCTGCCGGACAGGCCCGGGCGATCGAGCTGGTCAAGATTCACGGTCTGTCGATCGCCGAAGCCTCCAGCGCCAGCGGTCAAAGCGAGCCTCTGGTCAAAACCAACATTCATCGCGGGCTGAAGAAGCTGGCGATCCTGATCGAAGAAGCGGAATGAGCCATGTCGAGTAACCCCAACTTCCAAATCGCCGCGCTGGTCGACGAACTGCGGCCGGTGCGCGTCATGCGGGTCCGGAACGGCATTGCCCTGACCGGGATCGCGGCGGTGGCCGTCATCCTGTCAACCATCGTGCTGCTCGGCCTTCGGCCCGATGTCGCGGCGGGCCGGTTCCAGCCACTCTTCCTGTTCGCCAACGGTTTGTTCCTGATCGTCGCCCTGGGCACCGCCCTCGCCGCGATCAGGATGGGCATGCCGCGGGTCGGTCAGTCCAGCCAAGGTTGGAAGTCGGTCATGGCTGCGACCGCCCTGTTGCCGGTCGCCGCACTGATCATGCTGGTGTCGAAGACGGAGCCGATGCCGCCGGAACTGGTCACCAGCCACGAGCTGAAGTGCGTGGCGATGGGCCTTATGCTTGGCCTGCTCAACGCCGCGACGCTCGTGTGGTGGCTCCGTCGCGGAGCGCCGACGTCGCCCCAGCGCGCCGGCATGCTGGTTGGCCTGTCGTCGGGCGCGGTAGGCATTTTCGCCTTCGCCTTCCATTGCCCGTTCGACAGCTTCTATCATGTCGGATTGTGGCACGCCGTGCCGCTCGTCCTTGGCGCGATCCTCGGCCGGCTGGTCCTTCCGCGATTGCTGCGCTGGTGAAAAATGCGGCCGCGAGGCTCAGTCGTTCGCCTGGTCGTAATGTTCCTGCGCGGCGCGAATGCAGGCGATGTGGTCGATCGCCCAGTCGCCGAGCGCCTTGACCGGCTCGCGCAGGGAGATGCCGAGGTCGGTCAGTTCATAGTCGACGCGCGGCGGGATGCTGGGGGTGACGGTGCGGGTGAGCAGGCCGTCGCGCTCGAGCCCGCGCAAGCTCAATGTCAGCATGCGCTGCGAGATACCGTCGATGGCGCGCTTGAGCTCGGAAAATCGCTTGGGGCCGGCCGACAGCATCATCACGATCATCATGCTCCATTTGTCGCCGACGCGGTTGAGCACCGGCGCGACGTTGCGGCAACCCGCCGCGTGAAGTCCGGTCTGGGCGGTCACATTGATGTGCCTCGGTATCAAATTTTTGCGTTCTTGAAGCTGGTCCATACATGGTTATTTAAAGTGTCCCGGTAACAAATCAATACCAAGGATCGAAACATGACCATCCTCAAGATCGACAGCAGCATCACCGGCGAGAATAGCGTCAGCCGCCAGCTGACCGCCGCAACGCTCGACCAATTGCTCGCGGCCAATCCGCAGGCGACGGTAGTCGTCCGCGACCTTGCCGCCGAACCGCTCGATCATCTCACGCTCGCCGCCTTTGCCGACACCCGCGTGATCGACGAATTCCTCGCCGCCGACACGGTGGTGATCGGCGCCCCAATGTATAATTTCGGCGTGCCCAGCCAGTTGAAGGCGTGGATCGACCGTATCGCGGTGGCCGGCAAGACCTTCCGCTACGACACCGACGGCCGTCCCGTGGGCCTGGCCGGCGACAAGCGCGTGATCGTCGCTATCTCGCGCGGCG
>JBDSOV010000019.1:0-7865 GCA_039914575.1 Sphingomicrobium sp. | reverse complement strand
CCGTCCATATAGGCCTCGCCCAGCCCCAACCTTGGGTTGCGGGCGATGGCGAAGGCGGTGGTGCGATCGGCCAGGTGGACGGTCAGCGCAGGTCCGTCGCCCGGCCCGAAGGCGCGCGACTTGCCGTCGGGCATGACCACGGTCAGCGTGCCCTTGCGGATCAATTTACCGAGCAGATTGTCGATCAGCGCCATGTCACTCTCCCCGGCCGCAGCTTATCCGCTCGCCACGGCAGCGCAACCACCGTCAGGCGGCGGCTTCGCGGTCGAGCTGGGCGCGACTCTTCTTCTCCGCCGCCGTTTTCAGCTGGCCGCAAGCGGCGTCGATATCGCGACCCCTCGGGGTTCGCACCGGCGCGGAGATTCCGGCGGCGAAGATGATATTGCTGAAGCTGCGGATGCGGTCGGGGTCCGAACATTGATAGACCGACCCGTCCCACGGGTTGAACGGGATCAGATTGACCTTGGCCGGAAGGTCATAAGCCTTAATCAACCGCACCAGCTCGCGCGCGTCGGCGTCGCTATCATTCTTGTCCTTGAGCATGACATATTCGAACGTGATCCGCCGGGCATTGTTGGCGCCAGGATAATCGGCGCACGCCTGCAGCAGTTGCTCGATGCCATATTTGCGGTTGATCGGCACGATCTCGTCGCGCACCTGCTTGGTCACCGCGTGGAGCGAGACCGCAAGATTGACCCCGATCTCCTCACCCGCGCGGGCCATCATCGGCACCACGCCCGAGGTCGACAGGGTGATCCGGCGCTTGGACAGGCCGAGCCCGTCGCCGTCCATTACAATCTTCAATGCGTCGCGGACATTGTCGAAATTATACAGCGGCTCGCCCATGCCCATCATCACGATGTTGGTCAGCATCCGGCCTTCCTGCGAAGTGCTGCCATCGCCTTGGTCGCCAGCCTTGGGCCATTCGCCGAGCGAATCGCGCGCCAGCATCACCTGGCCGACGATTTCCGCGGGGTCGAGGTTGCGCACCAGCTTCATCGTCCCGGTATGGCAAAAGGTGCAGTTCAGGGTGCAGCCGATCTGGCTCGAGACGCACAAGGTGCCGCGATCGGCGTCGGGGATGAACACCATTTCGAAATCATGCGCGTCATGGGTGCGGAGCAGCCATTTGCGCGTGCCGTCGGTCGACACTTGCGCCTCGACCACCTCGGGCCGGGTGATGACGAACCGCTCGGCGAGCCATGGCGATTGGACCTTGGCGATGTCGGTCATCGCGGCGAAATCGCTTTCCCCGCGATGATAGATCCAGTGATACACCTGCTTGGCGCGCAATTTGGCCTGGCGCGGGTCGAGCCCGGCTTCCTCCAGCGCGGCGCGAATCGCATCACGGGCAAGCCCGACCAGCTCTTGCCTGCCATCGGCGCGCGGAACCGCCTTGCGTGGCACAGTCACGGGATCGGCCGGTCCGGGGATCGGCATCAGGGCGGTATTGGCGCTCATGGAAGACGCGCCATGTAGGCCAAATGTGGCGAAATTTCTACCACGCCCTTGATCGTTCCGGTCACGGTCAACCGGATCGTGATTCAAGGGCTCACGGATGCTTTCCGAGAACAGGCAGCGGCAGCAGCGTCGATCGTGGTCGGCGCGCCGCTTAGCGCATAACGATCGACCATCCGCCGTCCGGCCGCATCGCGTGCTTCCACCCGCATCCCGCCGGACGACCGAATTGCGGCGATAATCGCATTTTCCTGCGCCGGTCCCCGGCTCCACGCATGACCCCCGCTCGCGGGCAGCAGGAACGGCTGGTCGCCAATCGTGAGCACCACCGACGATCCGGGGCGGGTCGGGCGCCGAAATGTGACGCTCAATTCGCCGTGGCGCGATCCGCCGCGGTCGAACGCGATGGAGATATGCGGCTGCGGTTCGCCTTTGCGCGGCACCAGCAACGACCGCGATACCGCGTCGCAGCTTGCCCCGCGATCAAACGCCGCCCAATCGCCGCTCGAGGCGAGCGGGACGACGGCAAGAAGAATGACGAGCAGCATCATGCCACCGTCCGGGATCGGCGGGACAACATCAAGCGGAAGATGGGATCAGCAGTCGGTGCTGGTCGAGGCGGTGGCCGCCGCGCAGTCGGTCGGCTCGTCGATCGTATCGGTGATCGCGGTGCCCAGCGCCAACGCGCCGAACGTGATCGCCGCGCCGACGATCGCCACCACCAGCGCATATTCGGCGGCCGCAGCCCCGCTGCGATTCCTGCCTAGTCCTCGACGTTCGCTCATGGCCCGCACCCTCGGCAAAAGCATGTGAGGATAGGTTCCCACAGCCTCAAAAATAACGGATTGGCGCACCCTGTACGCCGCCCAGCGCGGGTGCCAAAAGATTAATCGAAAGTCAAGATGGCTTGTTAACCGAGATTAAACGGGTGGCCCATTGTGGGGCAGCAGCGCCAATCGCTGCATCACCGAAATGATCGCGCCATTTCGGTTGTTCTTGTCGTTCGGGCTCTGCTGTGACATGATTGCCCTGCTCGGTGAAATCGACTCATAGTAATGGGGGCGGCATGCGAGCAGTTCATCACAATCTTTTTCGTCGCGCTTCAGCCTAGCCGGGCGGAGCCACTTGATGTCCACCGCCTTCGTGCTGACTGACATTGCGTCGGAGCTGGCGCTGTTCGCCGCCGCCGGATTCCTGTTGTTCGCGATTGACGACCTTGCCGTCGACCTGATTTATTTTACGCGCCGCGCGTGGCGCGCACTGACGGTCTACAGCCGCTATCCGCGCGCCTTCGCCGGTTCGTTGCCTGCTCCGGCGAATCCCGGGCGGATCGCGGTGTTCGTTCCGGCGTGGGACGAATCGGCGGTGATCGCTGACATGCTCCGCGCGACGTTGCGGCGCTGGGGCGACGGCGATTACCGCATCTTCGTCGGCCACTATGCCAATGATCCGCTAACCGAGGCTGCGATCGGTCAGGTCGACGACTCGCGGATCGAGGCGGTGCTCGTCGAAGATCTTGGCCCGACCACCAAGGCCGATTGCCTCAACCGCTTGTACGATGCGTTGGTCGCTGCCGAATGCCGGGAACGCTGGACCGCCAAAGCGGTGGTGCTCCACGATGCCGAGGATCTGGTCCACCCGCTGGAAATCAGTTTGTTCGACGTGATGACCGAGAAAGCGGCGCTGGTGCAATTACCGGTAATCCCTTTGCTCGACGCCGATTCGCGCTGGATCGGCGGCCATTATTGCGACGAATTCGCCGAGAGCCACGGGAAGGAGCTGGTGGTGCGCGAGGCGGTCGGCGCATCGATCCCGCTCGCCGGAGTGGGCTGCGCCATCGCCCGCAATGCAATCGCCCGGCTCGCCGCCGACAATGGTGGCCGGCCATTTGCGGCGCAGTGCATGACCGAGGATTATGAGCTCGGGCTGCGTATCGGCGTGTTCGACAAGACCATGTTCGTTCGCATCCCGGCGGTCCCCGGCAGTCGCTCGGTGGTGTCGAGCCGCGGGCATTTCCCGGCGACGCTTGACGCAGCGGTGCGGCAGAAGTCGCGCTGGATCGGCGGGATTGCGCTGGCCGGGTGGGAGCGGCTCGGCTGGCGTGGCGGAATTGGCGAGCGCTGGATGCGGATGCGCGACCGGCGCGGGCCGCTGGCAGCATTGCTGCTGGTCGCGGGCTATGCCGCGATCCTGCTGTGGCTGCAATTGTGGATCGCCGCGCGGCTCGGCGCCCCGGTGATTCTCGCCGCGCCGCCGCTGCTCACCTTCCTGCTTAAGCTCAATGCGGTGCTGCTGGCGTGGCGGATCCTGGTCCGCGCCGGCTTCGTCACCGCGACCTATGGGCTCGGCCAGGGATGGTTGTCGGTCCCTCGGCTGCTGGTCGGTAACTTCATCGCGGTTCTCGCGGTCAGACGCGCGATCGGAATCCACGCCTCGGGCGGGCCGCGGCGGTGGGAGAAGACCCGTCACATCTTTCCCGCAGAGGAACGGGCATGACAGCTTCGATCCGCTTCCTCGGTTTTGCGATACTCGCCTGGGCGGGCGGGCGCGCGGCCAGCCTGATCTACTTTCCGGGAAGCACCGCGACCGCCGCACCCGCCGCGCGCGCAGCCGCGCTCCCGCCGGTCGCCCAAACCCGGTTCGATCCGCCCGCACCACCCGATCCGCAGCCGAACCAAGCATATTATCCCGGCTTTTCGCCAGGCTATGGACCGACCTATCCGGGCGCTTATCCCGGCACCTACCCAACCGCATATCAGCCCGCTTATGGCGGCTTTCCGCGCGGCGACCGTACGATCGTCATTCCTGCCAACTGGCCGACCAATGCCGTGCCACCCAGCCACTATGCCGGGGGCTGGGCTGGGATCATGCCGACCCCGCAGCCGCTCTATTATGTGCCGCTCTCGCCCGAGCCATGGCCAAACACACCCGCCGTTTCGACGCCGGCGATGCGATCGACCAGCGGCAGCGGCGCGGCGCTTCCGACCACCCCCGCCCGCCCGCCGCGTTTCGACCGGCTCCAGCTGACCGCCTGGGCACTTCTTCGCGGGACCGGTTATGGCACCGTTCCGAGCACCTCGCTCGCCAGCGGCGGTACTTTGGGCGGAAGCCAGGCCGGGGCGCGGCTGAGCTATCGCTTCAGCCACGCCTGGGCGGCAAGCCTGCGCGCCAGTTCATCGGTCGGCGGGGTCCGCGGCGCCGAGGTTGCCGGCGGGATCCGCTGGCAGCCGCTGCGCTCGATCCCGATCGCGTTCACCGCCGAGCGGCGCGAGGGGATCGGCCAGTTTGGCGGGCGCTCGGCTTTTGCATTGTTCGCCGAGGGCGGGATCTATCACCGCGCCTTGTTCAACAAAGTCTATCTCGACGGCTATATCCAGGGCGGGGTCGTCGGCTTCAACCATCGCGACCTGTTCGTCGATGGCGGCGCGACGCTGACCCGTCCGATCTGGCGTAACATCTCGGGCGGATTCGGATTGTGGGGCGCGGCCCAGCCGGGGCTCTATCGGCTCGACGTCGGCCCCAGGATCAGCATGCAGGTGCGGCGCGGAATCAAGGTTCATGCCGATTATCGCCAGCGGCTGATTGGCAATGCCGCGCCGCCCTCGGGCCCGGCGGTCACGCTGGCCGCCGATTTCTGAGCTGCGCTTACTCAATTCGGGCAGCGCTGGAATGCGCGCACACTAATGGCTAGCGTGTCCCCGGATTCATGGACATTTACCTCCCCATCGCCGGAATGTCGGTCAATGCCTTGCTGATCATCGCGCTCGGCGCGCTGGTCGGCGTGCTATCGGGCATGTTCGGGGTCGGCGGCGGCTTCCTGACCACGCCGCTGCTGATCTTCTACGGCATTCCCCCAACTGTCGCGGTTGCCTCGGCCACCACCCAGATCACCGGCGCCAGCGTGTCCGGCGCCTACGCTCACTGGAAGCGCGGCGGGGTCGATTTCCGGATGGGCGGGGTGATGATCGCCGGCGGCTTGCTCGGTACGCTGGCTGGTGCCGGGATTTTTCGCTTGCTTCAGAATAGCGGCCAGATCGACCTATTGATCAGCTTTCTTTACGTCATCCTGCTCGGATCGATCGGCGGGCTGATGCTCAAGGATGCGGTGATCGCCCTGGGCTGGATCCCGTCGCCGCTCAAGGCCGCCGCGCCCAAGCGCCACAATCGCTGGGTCGCCAGCCTGCCCTTGCGGTGGCGCTTCTATGCCTCGGGCCTGTATATCTCGCCGCTAGCGCCAATGGCGCTCGGCTTCATCGCCGGGATCCTCACCGTCTTGCTCGGCATCGGCGGCGGTTTCATCCTCGTGCCGGCGATGATCTATATTCTCGGCATGGCGGCGCGGGTGGTGATCGGCACCAGCCTGGTGATGATCGTCGCGGTCAGCGCGGTCGCCACCTTCATCCTCGCATTGACCACCCAGTCGGTCGACATCGTCCTCGCCGGACTATTGCTGCTCGGCGGCGTGGTCGGGGCGCAATATGGCGCGCGTCTGGCGACCCGGTTGAAGCCCGATTTGCTGCGCCTCGCGCTGGCGGTGATCATTCTGCTGGTCACGCTGCGCATGGCGGTCGGCCTCGCCTGGCGGCCCGACGAAATCTATACGGTGACCGGGCTGTGACGCGCGCGCCATCGCTCCTGCTCCTCGTTGCCGCCCCATTGCTGCTCGGCGCGTCGAAGCCGGTGCTGGTGCCCGACGTGTCGGCGCGCTCGATCGAGATTCGCTACAGTTTCACAGGTGCGCAACTTTTGCTGTTCGGCGCAATCCTCTATCCCGGTGGCCGAGTTCCGGCGAAGCCGCTCGACATCGCCGTCGTGGTCAAGGGGCCGGTCCAGCCGATCCTGGTGCGCGAGAAGCAGCAGATCGCCGGCATCTGGATGAACGTCGAGTCGCACCGCTTCCGTTCGGCCCCGTCATTTTACGCCATCGCCTCGTCGCGGCCGGTACGCGACCTGGTCGATGAGCGCACTGCGGCGATTTACGAGCTGGGCCTGCGTGATCTCCAGCTGTCGCCCGGCGGCGGCGCGCTGCCCGAGAAGGAGCGTCGGTTCGAAACCGGCCTGCTCGATCTGCGTCAGCGCCAGCGGCTCTATGCCGAGGAACCCAAGGGCGTCGAGATCAGCGAGCGGGTGTTGTATCGGGCGCGGATCAACATTCCGAGCCAGGTCCCGGTCGGCACTTACACCGCCGAGACATTTTTGATCGACAATGGCCGAGTGGTGGCGGTGGCGACGCGCGAGATCGCGATCGGCAAATCGGGGTTCGAGCGGTTCATCGCGGTCGCGGCGCGGCGCTATGCTTTCTTTTACGGGCTGGCGGCGGTGATGCTGTCGCTCGGATTGGGCTGGTTCGCCGCGTGGCTGTTCGCCCGGCGTGCGTGACTATTGGGCCTGACCGCCGCAGGTAAAACGTCAGCAAAATCTTAACCGCCTTCGCTTAACGTCTTTTATCTCCGGAATGAGCAAGGCGTTGACGGCATGAATGACGAACCCAATCTGCAGCAATTCGTCGACAAATTGTCGAGCTAAAGCGACGACGGCGCGCAAACCGGCGGCGCAGTGCCGGTCAATGGCGAAAAGATGCCGTCGATCGGGATCGTCCGCGAAATCGCCGGATCGGGATCCTGCGTCAGCATGGATGCGGCGCTGCTCCACAAGCTCGCCACCAGCCCCGATCTGTCGGTGGCGATGGCCGGCCAGGTCGGCAGCCAGATCAAGATGCAGGTCGCCAATAGCTGGCTGATCGCCAACGTCCGCACGATGCGCGCGGGGGATGCAGGCGAAGTCGTCGCCAATGTCGACTTTCTCGGCGAGGGCCAGTTGGCGTCGAACGGGCGGATGACAAACTTCCGCCGCGGCGTGACCCGTTACCCGATCCCCGGCAGCCCAATCTATCCGGTCAACACCGAGGACATGCGTTCGATTTTCGCCGCCGACGACAGCCCGCATATCGAGATTGGCACGGTCTATCCGACTGACGATATCCGCGGCACGCTCTACGTCGACCCGATGCTGTCGAAGCATTTCGCGGTGCTGGGATCGACCGGTACCGGCAAGTCGACCGCAGTCGCTTTGATCCTCCACCGAATCTCGCAATTGTCGCCCGAAGGCCACATCGTGATGATCGATCCGCACGGCGAATATTCGGCCGCTTTCAAGGATTGCGGTGAGTTGTTCAACGTCGACAATTTGCAATTGCCCTACTGGCTGATGAACTTCGAGGAACATTGCGAAGTGTTCCTGACCACCCAGGACAGCGAGCGCCAGCGCGACGCCGACATCCTCGCCAAATGTCTGCTCGCCGCGCGCACCCGGGGCAAGAATATCGAGCAGTTCGGCAAGGTCACCGTCGATTCGCCAATCCCTTATTTGCTGACCGATTTGTCGGCGGTGCTGACCGCCGAAATGGG
>JBDSOV010000256.1:0-7762 GCA_039914575.1 Sphingomicrobium sp. | reverse complement strand
TCGCGCGCAGCGGATTGCTCGCCGCAGCGGTCGATTCGGACGGGCTGGTGGTCGCCGCCAACCGCAGCTTCATCGAGCGCGCGATCAGTCCGGCAGCGGGCGCTGCCCCCGATCACCCGCTCCACTTCGCCGACCTGGTCGATGCCCGGGACGAGACCTTGCGGCTAGTCAGCGAAGGCGATCTCGCGCCGCCGATGCGCCTTGTCCATGTTCCGGTCGATGCCGAACAAGGCGATGGCGCGGGGTTGATGCTGCTGATCGATCGCGTCGAGTCGGACCAGCCTGATAGCTCGAACGTCCAGGCATTGCTTGAATTGCTCCCGCTTGGCCTTGCGCTGGTCGACCGCGACGGTCGCTTCCTGACGATGAACAAGGCGTTCAAGGTGGCGGGAGGGATCAAGGACGATAATGCCACCGTCTATCCCGGCGATCTTGTCGCCAAGGAAGACAAGGCGGCGGTGGCCGATGCGGTGCGGCGCAATGCGCGCGGCCCGGCGATGTCGCGAGATCTGCCGATCCGCCTCAACGCCCAGCCGGGCGAGCCCGTCGCGCTGACTGTCGCTGGGCTGCGCGGGCTTGGCGATGCGGCGGTATTGCTGTTGCTCAAGGACAATAGCGAGGAGGCCAAATTGAAGCGCCAGGTGGCGCAGGCGACCAAGATGCAGGCGGTCGGCCAGCTGGCGGGCGGCGTGGCCCATGATTTCAACAACATTTTGACCGCGATCATCGGCCATTGCGACCTGATGTTGATGCGCCATACGCCCGGCGACAGCGACTATGATGACATCCAGCAAATCAAGTCCAACTCCAACCGCGCCGCCGGCCTGACCCGCCAATTGCTGGCCTTCTCGCGCCAGCAGACGCTTCGCCCGCAGGTGCTCCAGCTGCCCGATGTGGTGTCCGAAGTGTCGCATTTGTTGAAGCGCCTGCTCGGCGAGACGGTGCAACTCGCGCTGAAACATGGTCGCGACCTGTTCCCGGTACGCGCCGACCCGGGCCAGCTCGAGCAGGTGATCGTCAATCTCGCGGTCAATGCGCGCGATGCGATGGCGGCAAAGGGCGGCGGCACGCTCACCATCCAGACCTATTCGGTGAAGGCCGACCAGGTCGCCGAACTTGGCTCCGACATCTTGCCGGTGGCGGACTATGCGGCTTTGTCGATCACCGACAGCGGCACCGGCATTCCGGCCAATGTGCTGGGCAAGGTGTTCGAGCCATTCTTCACCACCAAGGAAATCGGCAAGGGCACCGGGCTCGGCCTCAGCACCGTCTATGGCATCGTCAAGCAGTCGGGCGGGTTCATTTTTGCTGATTCGACGGTCGGGGAGGGGACCTGCTTCACCATCTACCTTCCCGCGCACGAGGCCGAGATCAGGGCGAGCAAGGCGCGGCCTCCGGCCAAGCCGAAGGAGAGTGAATTGTGGGGCTCGGGCACCATCTTGCTGGTCGAGGACGAGCATATGGTGCGCACTGTGACTGAGCGAGGGCTGACTCGCCACGGCTACAAGGTGATGAGCGCGAGCAATGGCGAGGATGCGCTCGAACTGCTCGCCAGTGGCGAACCGGTCGACTTGCTGATCAGCGACGTCGTGATGCCGCTGATGGACGGGCCGACTATGGTGCGGGCCGCGCGGAAGGATTGGCCCGACCTGCCAATCCTGTTCATGTCGGGCTATGCAGAGGAACAACTTCGCAAATCGATCGACATCGACAATGTCGCTTTCCTGCCCAAACCCTTTTCGATGATCGAGCTTGCCGAGGCGGTTCGAACGGCGCTCGCCAGCCGACCGGTAAAATAGCGCTGGCCACAGCCGAAACGACTGCTATTCACTCGCACCGTGGGTAAGCAGCGTAACATCTTGATCGTCGAAGACGAGCCATTGATCTCCATGATGCTGGAGGATTTTCTCCTGTCTCTTGGACACCAGGTCAGCGCGATCTGCGAAACCGTCGATGAGGCGCTGGCCGCGGTCGACACCATGAGTTTCGACATCGCCATCCTCGACGTGAATCTTAAGGGCGAAAGCGTGTGGCCGGTTGCGGCGCGTCTTCGCGAACGATCCATCCCGTTCGTTCTCGCCAGTGGCGGCTACGTCGACCTGCCGCCGCCAGAATTTGCGCATGTGCCGATGATCGACAAGCCTTACACCATCGACCGCGTCAGCCCGGCGATCGAAGCTGCGCTGGTGGGCACCGCCGCTTCGTAGAAAGCGATTTTCGTTCATCACTTGTTCTTATAGAACAAATACGGTACGCCACGGATAATCAGGTCGGCATCGTGGCGATCGATTGACGAGGAGACAGGGGTCATGGCAGCGCAGCTGAAAGTCGTCGGAACGACCGGAGAATCGGGAAACATGGATCGCGCAAAGGCACTTGAAGCGGCATTGGCGCAGATTGATCGCGCGTTCGGCAAGGGCTCGGCGATGAAGCTCGGCAGCCGCGAGAAGATCGAGATCGACACGGTTTCGACCGGCAGCCTTGGGCTCGATATTGCGCTCGGCGTCGGCGGCCTGCCGCGCGGACGGGTGATCGAGATTTACGGACCCGAAAGCTCGGGCAAGACGACGCTTGCGCTGCACGTCATCGCCGAGGCGCAAAAGACCGGTGGCACCGCCGCCTTCGTCGATGCCGAACATGCGCTCGATCCGGGCTATGCCAAGAAATTGGGCGTCAACATCGACGAACTGATCGTGTCGCAGCCCGACACCGGCGAGCAAGCGCTCGAGATCGTCGATACATTGGTGCGCTCCAACGCGGTCGACGTGCTGGTGATCGATTCGGTCGCGGCACTCGTGCCGCGCGCCGAAATCGAGGGCGAGATGGGCGACAGCCATGTCGGCCTCCAGGCGCGGTTGATGAGCCAGTCGTTGCGCAAGCTGACCGGAGCGATCAGCCGCTCGCGCTGTACCGTTATCTTCATCAACCAGCTGCGTATGAAAATCGGTGTGATGTACGGCAATCCCGAGACCACCACCGGCGGTAACGCCTTGAAATTTTACGCCTCGGTCCGGCTCGACATCCGCCGCATCGGGCAGATCAAGGATCGCGACGATATCGTCGGCAACACGACTCGCGTCAAAGTCGTCAAGAACAAGGTCGCTCCGCCGTTCAAGCAGGTCGAATTCGACATCATGTATGGCGAAGGCGTGAGCAAGGTCGGCGAGATCCTCGACCTCGGCGTCAAGGCTGGGATCGTCGATAAATCGGGCGCATGGTTCAGCTACGATTCGATCCGCATGGGTCAGGGCCGCGAGAATTCGAAGACCTGGCTCAAGGAAAATCCGGAGATGGCGCAGCGCATCGAGGACGCCATTCGCGGTCGCACCGACGAAGTTGGCGAGGCGTTGATGGCCGGACCCGATCCCGAGGACGATGCGGAATAGTCTGCAGGCCTGTCTTATCTAGGTGAAAGGGTCGGCGCTTTGGTGCCGGCCTTTTTTCTATTGCGCGCTGGTCGTCCGGGGAAGCCGTTCGAGCAATCGCCGCGGCTCGGTCACCACCACCGCCATCAGCGCCAGCGCGGCGCAGATCGCCATCCCGATCAGAAAGGGCAGCGCCGTGCCGTCGAACGCGCGACCGATGCCAAGACCGATCGCCGCCCCGCCGATCGTCGCGATCACGCCCTGGACCGACGAAGCGGTCCCCGCGATCGGCCCCATATGCTCCATCGCCAGGGTGCTGAGATTGGACGTGGTGAAGGCGAATGCCGCCATCGCCAGCCCTTGGAGGATGATGAACAGGGTCAGCGTCTCATACCCCGCGGCCGCGACCGCGAGATGGAGCAGGGTGACCCCTGCAAAGGCGATCGCCCCGCCATGCCCGACCCGCCGCATCCCGTACGTGCCCACCACGCGTGAATTGAGCCACGAGGTTAGCGCCATCGGCGCGGCAATGGCGGCGAACGCGATGCCGATCGCGCCCGGCGCCTTGAACGCATCGAAGATGATCTGCTGCACCGAGGCGATGTAGGCGGTCAGGGCGCCGAAGGTGACGGTAAGCGCCAGCGTATAGCCGAGCGACTGGCGCTCCTTGAGCGTCGCACCCATCGCGCTGGCGATCTCGCGCGCCCGCAACGTCCGGCGATATTCGGGATGCAACGTCTCGGGCAATCGCCGCCACGACCACAACGCCATCACCAGCCCGTACACGCCGAGCACGCCGAAGATCGCGCGCCACGGCCCGACCAGCAGTATCCCCTGGCCGACGCTCGGCGCCAGCACCGGGACGAGCATGAACACCATGAACACCAGGCTCATGGTCCGCGCCATTTCCTCGCCGTCGAACAGATCGCGGACCATCGTCACCACCAGCACCCGGGTTACCGCCGCACTCGCCCCCATCGCCACGCGCCCCGCGACCAGCAGCGGGAAGGTCCACGCAAAGGCACACAGGAAGGCGAACGCGACATACAGCAGCACCCCCGCGGCGAGCACCGGCTTGCGTCCGAAGCGGTCGGCGAGCGGCCCCCACAGCAATTGGGTCGAGCCAAAGCCGAACATGTAGGCGACCACCACCAACTGCCGATCATTGTCAGCGGCGACACCCAGATCGGCGCCAATCGCCGGCAGCGCCGGGATCATCGCGTCAATCGCGAACGCATTGAGCGCCATCAGCCCGGCGAGCATCGCGACAATCTCGCGCGATCCGGGGCGCGGCCCCGTTGCGGGCAAGTTGCTGTTGGTGAACGGCATCGCCGGGCTGCTGGCGCATTTCCGGTGTTGCTGCAACTACGGCTTGCGCCGCGCGGGCGACACCACCAAGGATCGGCTAATGAAGGAACTTCACCCTTGTGCGGAATAGCCGGCCTGTGGACCAGGGGACGTCCCGATCCAGTGCTGCTTCAGCGCATGTCCGATGCGATCATTCATCGCGGTCCGGACGATCTGGGTATCTGGACCGATCCCGAAGTCGGCATCGCACTGGTCCAGCGCCGCCTTGCGATCGTCGATTTGTCGGCGGCGGGGCATCAGCCAATGGTCTCCACCGACGGTCGCTGGTTGCTCAACTTCAACGGAGAAATCTACAATCACACCGAACTTCGTGCGGCGCTCGAGGGCGAAGGCCGCACGCCCGCCGAGGGGTGGCGCGGGCATAGCGACAGCGAAACCCTGCTCCACGCGATCGCGTGCTGGGGGCTCGATGCAGCGATCGAGCGCAGCGTCGGCATGTTCGCCATGTCCGTGTGGGACCGCCGCGACCGCACGCTGCAACTGGTCCGCGACCGCTTCGGCGAAAAGCCGCTTTATTATGGTTGGGCAGGCCGCGACTTCGTCTTCGCGTCCGAACTGAAGGCGATCCGCGCCCACCCCGAATTCGACGCCACCATCGACCGCCGCGCGCTCCACGCCTTCGCCGCGCGCACCAACATCCCCGCGCCGCTCAGCATCTACCGCCGCGTGTTCAAACTCGAGCCCGGCTGCATCCTGACGCTGGCCAACCTCATTCCGTTCGACGAACCGCCGGCCGCACTGATCCGCCGCTATTGGTCCTACGAGGACGTCGTCCGTGCCGGCCTCGCCGACCCGTTCGACACTGAGGCCGAAGCGCTCACTTCGCTGGAAGCCGCGCTCAACCTAGCGATCGACGGCCAGTCGGTCGCCGATGTCCCAGTCGGCGCCTTCCTGTCGGGCGGGATCGACAGTTCGGCAGTCACCGCTTTCTACCAGCAGCGCAGCGCGACACCGGTGCGCACCTACACCATCGGCTTCGACGAAGCCGGATATAACGAGGCCGATGATGCGCGTGCGGTCGCGGCCCATCTCGGCACGATTCATCACGAGCAGATCGTCACCGCCGCCGAAGCGCGCGATGTCATCCCCTTGCTCCCCGCCATCTATGACGAGCCGTTCGCCGACAGCTCGCAAATCCCGACCTTCATCGTCAGCCGCTTCGCCCGCCGCGATGTCACCGTGGCCTTGACCGGTGACGGCGGCGACGAATTGTTCGCCGGCTACAACCGCCACGTCTCGGCGCCCGCACTGTGGAGCGCGATCCGCCATGTGCCGCGCCCATTGCGTGCTGCCGCCAGCGCCACGCTCGGCCGCTTGCCATCGAGTTTCTGGACCGCCGCCGCCTCGGCGATGCCGGGCCGGACCGCGCCCAATTTCGGCGCCAAGCTACACAAAGCGCTCGCCACCGTCGGCCACGCCCGCGACTTCTCCGACATCTATGACGATTTCCTCGACGAGTGGGCAGGTCAACGGTCGCCGGTGATCGGCGGCGCGGCCAAAGGCGAAAGCGGGGTCCAGCGCCGCCCGTCCGACATCCCCGATGCGACCGTCGTAACCATGCTGCGTGACGCCACCGGTTACCTCCCCGATGATATCCTGACCAAGGTCGATCGCGCGTCGATGGCGGTTAGCCTCGAAACCCGCGTCCCGTTCCTCGACCATCGCCTCGCTGCGGTCGCCGCGCGCATTCCCTTGTCGATGAAAGTGCGCGGCGGGAAGGGTAAGTACATCTTGCGTGAAGCGCTGTTCGCGCGCGCTCCGGCGGCGCTATTCGATCGCCCCAAGGCGGGTTTCGCGGTGCCAGTCGGTCAGTGGATCAAGGAACCGCTGCGCGACTGGGCGGAGAGCCTGCTCGATCCCCAACGCCTCGCGACCGAAGGCTGGTTCGACCCCGCGATCGTCCGCGCCCGCTGGGCTGATCACTGCAGCGGACGCCGCGACTCGACCGCCGCGATCTGGACGATCCTGATGTTCCACGCCTGGCTCGACGAGCAGCGCCCCTAAGAAAAACGCTCGACGAGCCCCGCCAGCGACGGCTCATGCGTCAGATCGAGGTGCAGCGGGGTCACCGTGACATAGCCATCGGCAATAGATTCCAGGTCGGTGACATGCCCCGGAGTCTCGACCGTCGGCGCCAGCCCGAACCAATAATAAGGGAAGCCGCGCGGGTCGCTCCGCTCGATGATCCGCAGCCGCCCGTAATCGCGAAACCCCTGACGGCAGACGCGTACGCCCTTGACGGCATCCGGTTCGATCGCCGGGAAATTGACGTTGATCAGCGTACGCTTGTCCATCGGCACCGCGACCAGCTCGGCCAGCACGCGCCCCGCCCAGGCTTCGGCCGATCCGAACGGCACGCTCGCGCCCAATCCTTGCTTGGCATAAGCTTGGCTCAGCGCGATCGACGGCACCCCCGCCAGCGCGCCCTCCATTGCCGCCGAGACGGTGCCCGAATAGGTGACATCCTCGGCCAGGTTTGCGCCACGGTTGATCCCCGACAGGATCAGGTCGGGCGGACTGTCTTTCATGATATGCGCCAGGGCCATCATCACCGCGTCGGTCGGGGTGCCGCTGACCGACCAGCGCTGTTCGCCATGCTTGCGTAGCCGCACCGGCTGGGTCAACGTCAGCGAATGGCCGGTGCCCGATTGCTCCTCACTCGGCGCGACCACCCAGATGTCGTCCGATAGCCCCGCCGCCACAGACTCAAGTAACGCAAGTCCGCGCGCGTCAATGCCGTCGTCGTTGGTGATCAGGATCCGCATGGCTGCGCGCTATGCTCGAAACACTTGGCAGTGCCAACCCGCCTTACTCCCCCGTAGCAAGCGCCCGGCTGCGCTCATTCGGCAACATAGCCAAACAAATTGGATCACTCGTCGGTCAGTCCTTGTTAACATCGAACAGCTTAACTATAGGCCGCGTGGGGATTGCTGGCGGACCCGGGCAAGTATCGGGAAAGCCTCATGTAATCGCTTCCGGCCGAGATCGGTGGCCCGGTCCCGGATACGGCGGCGACGCGTATCGGGGAG
>JBDSOV010000243.1:0-2921 GCA_039914575.1 Sphingomicrobium sp. | reverse complement strand
CGGCGAACCGTTCCCCGCCACCTTCGCGCCACAATATGGTCTTGGGGATTGGGCACCGGTGGCGGTCGTCGACTCACTCGGCTAAGGGCTTGCCATGCAATTTCACGGAAAAACCATCGGGCTCGATCAGCCCTTCTTCCTTATCGCCGGTCCGTGCGTGATCGAGAGCGAGGAGCTGCAGCTGCGCACGGCGGAGCGCCTCAAGGCGATCACCGACAAGCTCGGCATCTTGTTCCTGTTCAAGTCGAGCTTCGACAAGGCCAATCGCTCGTCGGGCTCCAGCTTTCGCGGTCCCGGCATGGACGAAGGCCTGCGCATCCTCGAGAAAGTGCGTACCGAGCTTGGCGTTCCCGTGCTGACCGACGTCCACGATATTCCGCAGGTAAAGCCCGTCGCCGAGGTGGTCGACATGCTCCAGACCCCGGCCTTCCTCGCCCGCCAGACCGATTTCATCCAGGCGGTCGCCAGCGCGGGCAAGCCGGTCAACATCAAGAAAGCGCAGTTCATGGCGCCGCATGACATGAAGAATGTGGTCGACAAGGCCAGAGCCGCGTCGATCGCGGCGGGCGACGACGGAAGCAATATCCTTGTCTGCGAGCGCGGCGCGTCGTTCGGCTACAATAATCTGGTCAGCGACATGCGCGGCCTCGCGATCATGCGCGAAACCAATTGCCCGGTGGTGTTCGACGCGACCCACTCGGTCCAGCTGCCGGGCGGGCAGGGGACCAGCTCGGGCGGCACCCGCGAGCATGTTCCGGTCCTCGCCCGCGCTGCGGTCGCGGTCGGGATCAGCGGCCTGTTCATGGAAACCCACCCGGATCCCGCCAACGCTTTGTCCGACGGCCCCAATGCCTGGCCGCTCGACCGGATGGAGAGCTTGCTCACCACCTTGGTCAACCTCGACCGTGTGGTGAAGAAGGCGGGCTTCGAGGAAATGAGCCTGTGAAGCCGACCCTTCGGCAGTCCGTTGATCGAGCGCCATCGCGGCTCGAACAGCTGGCTACAGCAACCGCCTGACGGCGTTGGCGGCGATGCGACGCGGGTCGGGAATGGCGGCGGCGCGCTTCGGTCCGCTTTCGGCCGTCCCAACCATGCCCTCCTCGATCAGGTAATTCCAGAAACGGCGTAGGTCACGGCGGCGGGCGTCGGGGCCTGTTTCGTGCGGTGCGGGGCCTAGCTTGCGGCGGCCTTTGTCGTCCTGGTCGATCGGTATCAGCGCGACGGGCTTGCCGGTCAGCACTGCCTCTGACAGCATCGAAATGCTGTCACCGGTAACATATATTTCCTCGGCGGACGCCAGCAGCACAGCGAAGCTCGGCGAGGGGCCATCGACCAGGCGGATGTCGGGGCTGGCGGCCGCAATTTTTCGCAGCCGCTCGACCAGTATCGCTTCGGTGCGACGGCTGGTGGCCACGACCATGCTTCTGCCAGGCGGGGCACTGGCGACGATCCGCTCAATGCGGGCGGTCGAAAGAGTCCAATATTTGGTCGCGCCGCCGATCGCCACCAGGGTAAGCGGGCTCGGCACGACGTCTAGCCACGCTGTTTCCTCAGCTGTCGGTACGGGGGGGGCGACATAACGGCTCATCGCCACTGGCAACAGCACGACATTGTCGCCGGCCGGCACCGGATATTGGCGGGTCGTGATGACCAGGTCGAACAGGCCTGGGTCGATCCGCGGGTGACCGACGTGCACTAGCTTGGTTCCGCCATTGTTTTGCCGTTTTATCCACCGCGCCGCGGGTACGCTTCGTCGGCCGATGGTGATGACAAGATCCGGCCATGGCGGCCGAAGACCGAGGCGCGCCGTACGGGTCAAAGTCACAACCGTTGGCGCGAGCCACACGCTGAGCGAGTGGAGCGCGTTGTAATCAAGCCGTTTAACTTCAAACGGAAGCCCCAGCGCTTCGGCCAACGCCAGCACCTGGTTATTGTCGCCTGTGCGCTCGCCGGTCAGCACCCAGACCAAGATCCCGCTCATCGCACCCGCACCCGGCGATGCTCGCCACGCAACTGCCACAGCAAAATGGCGATCATTGCCACATGGCCGAACACGAGCGCGATCGCGGCCCCTTGGACGTCGAACCGCAAGCTCAGGGGCGCAACGATGGCGAAGTACGTCGCAGTGCCGACAATGCGTGCCTTCAGCGGCGCGCCGGGCTTATTGAGAGCGTAGAGCATCGGCGCGATCGGAAAGCTCAATATGGCGAGCAGCGGCACTGCAACCATGATCAGCAGCACCGGATAAACACCGAGAAATTGCGCACCGAACAGGGCGCCGATCAACGGCTGCCCCGCAATCACCAGCAGCAGCACCGCTGCCAATCCAAATGCGGCGGCAAGTGCGGTTCCGCGTACCATCAGCCGCCACGGCTTCTTTGTCGCGAGATCCATCCGGACCACTTCGGGATAATAGGCCTTGGCCATCAAGTCGGCCGGTTCCCGGGCACTGTCGGCAAGGCTCGCGGCAACGCGGTAGATCGCCGCGCTCGTTGGCCCTAAGAGGCCGCCCACAATCAAGCGGGCCACCGGACCCCATGCGACCTCCAGCGACTGGGTAAGATTTACTTTGATGGCGAAGGGCCAGGCGTCGGGTAAGTCCGGTCGCAAACTCGGACGAATATCGTTGATTAGATTGCGCCGCCGGACTTCCCGCCAAGCAAGGAACCACAATAACATGTCTCCGGCGAGGTCGGTGACGAACCAGATCGCGACAAATGAGGCGAATGACCAGTCCTGCCAAAAAGCGAGCGAGACGAGCATTGCCCGGGCAATTGGGGTGGCGGTGCCCTGCCAGCTCAATAGGTCGAACCGGTCAAGGGCTCGAAGCGTGCCGATCGGACTTGCGGCACCCATGGTCGGGATCAGCAGGCAGTAAAGCAGGGCTAATTTCAGATATCCGTCGGGCAGGCCAAACCATT
>JBDSOV010000207.1:0-4022 GCA_039914575.1 Sphingomicrobium sp. | reverse complement strand
CGAGCGGGGAGACGGTGCCGAAGACGCAGGACGAGCTGTCGATCAACGGCTGGGCAATCGAGGCGCGACTTTATGCCGAGGATCCTGCGCGCGAATTTTTGCCGAGTGTCGGGATGCTCGAGCATTTCGATCTTGGCGAGGAAGGCCGCATCGAAACCGGGGTTGAGGAAGGTGACACAATCTCGCCCTTTTACGATCCGATGATCGCCAAATTGATCGCCCACGGCGACGACCGCGACGAGGCGATCGCCGGGCTTGCGGACATGCTCGACGAGGTTGAGGTGTGGCCGGTCAGGACCAACGCCGGTTTCCTGTTCAACGCGCTGCTGCATCCGGCGTTCGAGGCGGCTGAACTTGACACCGGTTTCATTGCCCGCGAGCTGGACGATCTCGTACCCGACCCGGAGCCCGACGAAGCATTATGGCGCGGTGCGGCGGCCGTCGCGCTTGCCGAAGATGAGGAACAAGCCGGTCGCGATAGCCTGACCGGCTTTCGGCTTAACGCTTTGGCTTCGGCCAGTGTCGCGCTTGGCCAGGGCGGCGCGTTCCGCTCGGTTTCGCTCGACGAAGACGGCGACGTCGCGCCCGTATCGGGATTTCGCGACGATGAGCGGGTGGTGGTGTTCCTCGAAGGCCAAGCGTTTGGCTTCGACCTCACCTCGCGCGGCAGCGTTGGCGCGGCAGCGGGCGACGGAGCAATTCTCGCGCCGATGCCGGGCAAGGTGACGAGCGTCGAGGTTGCGGCGGGTGACGCGGTGGTCAAGGGCCAGCGTCTTCTCACGCTCGAGGCGATGAAGATGGAGCATGGGCTGGTCGCGCCGTTCGACGGGGTGGTCGCGGAGCTCAACACCAAAGCCGGCGCGCAGGTGCAGGTCGATGCGGTGCTGGCCAAAATCGGACCGAAAAAGGAATAGTGAAAAATCTTGTTTCCGCTGGCGCGGGGATGATGGGAGATTGAAATGAAGATCGACGGAACAGCAGCAGTCGTCACCGGCGGCGCATCGGGGCTGGGCGAGGCGACCGCGCGGGCATTGGCCGCCAAGGGCGCCAAAGTCGCGGTATTCGATCGCGATGCCGACAAGGGCGAAAAGGTCGCGGGCGAGATCGGCGGGGTGTTTTGCGAAGTCGACGTGACCAGCGACGACAAGGTCGCCGCCGCCTTCGACAAAGCCCGCGCCGCCCACGGGCAGGAGCGAATTCTGGTCAATTGCGCCGGGGTTGCCAACGCCGCCAAGACGGTCGGCCGCGACAAGGAAACCAAGGCGCCCAAGCGCTACCCGATGGTCCAGTTCGAACTGGCGATCGGGATCAACCTGGTCGGCAGCTTCCGCTGCATCGCTTATTCGGCGTTCGGCATGGTCGATCTCGACCCGCTCGACGACAATGAGCGCGGGGTGATCATCAACACCGCGTCGGTCGCGGCGGAGGACGGCCAGATCGGACAGGCGGCTTATTCGGCGTCCAAGGGCGGGGTGCTGGCGATGGCGCTGCCGATCGCGCGCGACCTGATGAATGACGGGGTTCGGGTCAACACGATCCTGCCGGGCATTTTCAAGACCCCGATGATGGCGATGATGCCCGCCCAAGTGCAGGACGCGCTGGCGGCGCAGGTGCCGTTCCCCAAGCGCCTCGGCACCGCCGAGGAATATGCCCGGCTGGCGGTGTTCATCGTCGAAAACACCTACCTCAACGCCGAAAGCATCCGCCTCGACGGCGGCATCCGCATGGCGCCGCGTTGAAACTCTCAAACCGTTTGTGTCGAGCGAAGTCGAGACACGTCCCTCGACTGCGCTCGGGATAAACGGAGTTTGGAAATGACTGACACCGAATTACTCGAAGCCTGCGTAATCGCCGCGCGGGATGCGGGGGCGGAGATAGTGAAGCTGGTCGCGGCGGGCTATGAGGTCGAGACCAAGTCCGACCTGTCCCCCGTCACGATCTGCGACCGCGCCGCCGAGGCGATCATCTTGGAGGCGCTGGCCGCAGCCGCCCCCGGCATTCCGGTGATCGCCGAGGAGGAGGTCGCCGAGGGCCGCATCCCCGCGCACGGCGACACCTACTTCCTGGTCGACCCGCTCGACGGCACCAAGGAATTCGTCCGCGGCGGCGATGATTATACCGTCAACATCGGGCTGATACTTGGCGGCGTCCCCCGCCTCGGCGTGGTTTATCAACCCGCGATCGACCGCTTGTGGGGTGGATTAATTGGTCAGGGCGCGTTCGTCGAGGTGGATGGAGTGCGCACCGCCATCACCACCCGCGCGCTGGGCGCCGAGCGCGCCGCGGTCGCCTCCAAATCGCACTTCAACCAGGCCACCGCTGATTATCTCGAGCGCGCGATCGGCCTGTGCGATTATGTCGCGGTCGGGTCGTCCCTCAAATTCTGCATCGTCGCCGAAGGGAGCGCCGACATCTACCCGCGCGTGTCGCCGACCAGCGAATGGGATACTGCGGCGGGCCATGCAATCCTGCTCGCCGCCGGGGGCCGGGTCGACGGGCCCGACGGCGCCCCGCTGGCCTATGGCAAGACCGCCTTCATCAACCGCGGTTTCTGCGCCACTGCGGGGTGGGCCGCGCCCCCGATCGCACCTTATCTCGACTCGTTCGTTACCTAGGCGCCGCCGGCCTGCTCACCACCAAGCGCCGCCCACGGCGATCCATTGCTGGCGAGATCAATCCAATCCGGATGTATCTTCCGCCGCGTCGGAACGGTCGTCATCCCCCGCAGCCGGTCGACCTCGCGCCGCAACAGGGCAATTCGCATCCGCACTGCCGACAGTTCGGGCTCGATTGAACCGGAACCGTCGGACAGCATTGCGATCAGCAAATCGGCTTCGGCCAGCGCGGCGTCGCAGCCGAGGAGGCAGGGATCTAGATCGGTCATGAAACAAGCTACGCCCCCGCCAGGAATATGGCCTCACTGCTTCATAGCAGCCTTATTAAACTATTGTTGATCTCGCGCCGTAATGGATCAGATATACACTGACTTGGCGCCGTTTTGGTGTCTATATTCCCCCTGCTCGGTTCCTTTATGACTAGGTGAAGTGTCATGAGCGAGCTTGAGCCAAATCAGGACGACGTGTTTTCGAGCGATCGCCCATCCCTAAATTACGGCGCGGGCAAGCCTGCCTTGCTGTTCGGTGACGATCCAGCGGCGATGGGCCGGGTGGAAGCCCTGTTTGACGCGGCGGGGGTCCGGCTGGCCGCGCAAGGCTCGCTCGACGACGCCGCCGACCGCCTCGACCAACAAGTCGCGGTCGGGCTGGTGTGGCTCGAATGTGCCGATCCCGCAGGTATCCCGTCCGATGCGTTGCTCGACCGGCTGGCGCGGCTGGCGGCAAGCGGGGCGGCGGCGGTCGTAACCAGTGCACCGCCATCGATGATCGACCTGCTGTTCGCGCGGCTCGATTTGGGCTCGGCGCAGATCTTGATCGACCCCGACGATGCCCAGCGCGCCGGCGCTCTGGCGCTTGCCTTGGCGGGGGCGCAGCAACCCTCGCGGCTGAGCGATGTCGGGCGCGACAATGCGGTGCGGCTACGCCAATTGTCGGATGAAATGGGGCGGATCGCGGCGACCCTTGCGCGCCTGTCGTCGACCCCCGACGAGACCGGCCCGGCGGTGCTGCGCCTGATCGATCCGCCCAAGGATGCGCCCCCGCTGAGCGTCGACGTGGTCCGCTCATTGATCCGCGCTCGGCGGCTTCGGGCGCGTTTTTTCAGCGAAGAACTGTTCGCCGATCCGGCGTGGGATATGCTGCTTGACCTGCTCCAGGCTGAGCTTGCCCAGCACCGCGTCCCGGTCAGTTCCCTGTGCATCGCCGCCGCGGTCCCCGCGACCACTGCGCTTCGCTGGATCAAATCGATGACCGAAAATGGCATGTTCGTCCGCCGCGCGGACCCGCACGACGGGCGCCGTGTGTTCGTCGAGTTGTCGCCCGAGGCGAGCCAGGCAATGCGCGGCTATTTCGCCGAGCGGAGCAAGGCCGCGTAACCGCGCGCCGCCCCCTTCGCTGCGTCACTGG
>JBDSOV010000205.1:0-4573 GCA_039914575.1 Sphingomicrobium sp. | reverse complement strand
GTCGCCCCGCTCCGCCAGATGCCGGTCGAGGCAATTGGCGGAAAGGTTCAGCGTCCCGTCGGCGAACCAGCGGATTCGGAAATCCACTTCGTCGAAGCTGGTGTCCTTGACCGTCGTGAACGGCTTGATCCAGTCGATGCGCTTGGCTTCTTCCCGCCAGAAACCATCCGGATCGTCGATCGAGCGGCGGTACATTTCATCGTAGCGCGCCGCGTCGATCAGCGCGTTCGCCGCCCATTCGTCGGGCACCGGATAGGTGTGGGACATCGCTCGCCTCCAGACAGGCGCCAAGCCTAGCGCATGCCAAGTCGATGCACAGCCTGTTCAGCTGGACCGGTGCAACCTTGCGACCATATTCAACGTATATCGATCAACCTGTCGAAGGAATCTGCCATGCGTTTCCATGCTGCTGCACTGACTGCGATCATGCTCGCCACCGCCGGCTGCTCGGCTGCCGACGCCGCCGGATCGAAGCTCGTCCCGGCCCCGGCGCTCGACCTTCCCGCGTCGGCCGCGCTCGAAACCGCAGTGCTCGCGGGCGGCTGCTTCTGGGGCGTCGAGGGCGTGTTCGAGCATGTCAAAGGCGTCAAGAACGTCGTCTCGGGCTATGCCGGCGGCGCGGCGGGGGACGCGACCTATGCCAAGGTCAGCACCGAGCGTACCGGCCATGCCGAGGCGGTGCGCATCACTTATGATCCGCGCGTCGTCAGCTACGGCACCTTGCTGCGCATCTACTTCTCGGTCGCGCATGATCCGACCCAGCTCAATCGCCAGGGCCCCGATACCGGCCCCAGCTATCGCTCGGCGATTTTCCCGCAATCCACCGGTCAGGTCCGCGTCGCCAAGGCCTTTATCAAGCAGCTGACTGCCGCCCGCACTTTTGCCAGGCCTATCGTGACCCGCCTCGAATCGGGCAAATTCTACGATGCCGAGCGGTCGCATCAGGACTTCATGAAGCGCAATCCGAGGCACCCCTACATTCTGGCCAACGATGTCGAAAAAGTGACCGCGTTGAAGCGCGCGATGCCCGCTCTGTATCGCTCCTGACCATTTGAAGCGCTGTTCCGTCCCATTAAGGCACGGATCGTAATCATTCTCTCCACTTCCTTACCGCTCGATAAACCGGGTCTTTACGCCCTTGGGTTAGAGACATGGCTCTAGACCCCAGCCGACAGGCAATTGGAGCGTGACGAGTATGGCGAACAAAGCGGCAGTCGAGGGGCAAGCGGGACATGTCGGCGAAGCGCAACTGGCGCGGGTCGATGCCGAAGGCTCGTCGCGCCATCCGCACATCGCCGCGCTGATTAGCGCGACCGGCGCCTCGGCGTCGCGTGACCTCGCCGACGCGGTTCATTTGCTGTGCGCTGTTCATGGCCGCCATCCCGGCCTGACCGACCTCGCGCTGGCCGCCTCCCCCGCCAGTGACGCCCGTGACTGGCTACGTGATGCCGCCGATGCTTTCGATCGCGAGCGGCTGTATCTCGTCCGCCTGACTTCGGCGATCGGCCCGATGCCGTCGACCCCCGGCGCGATGCAGACCGAAAATGCCCTGCTCGCTTTGCGCCATGCGATCGAAACCCTGGCCAAGTCCGAACGGCGCGGCTGCGCGCTCGGCGCGGCGGCGGCGCTGATCCAGGATTGGCGCTCGCTGCGTCCGTTCCTCGATCATGCCGCCGAGCGCTCAGGGATCGAATGCCCGGCATGCACGCTGCCGAGCGAGGACAGCCTCGCCGCCGCGGTCGCAGCGGGCACCGACGGTGTTGCCAGCGAACGCGCCTTGGGCTTCGGCGCCGAGCAATTGCTGTTCCAGCATCGCGGACTGCTCGACCTGATGGAGGCCCGCGCGGGATCGCGCGAACCCTCCTGAACTGAGGCACACCGCAGCCTGCCTCGACTGAGCTTGCCCCGCACCGCCCCGCCGTTTAGGTCGGGCAAATGCGCTTCGAAGGCACCTCCAGCTACATCGCCACCGACGACCTCAAGGTCGCGGTCAACGCCGCAGTCAAGCTTCGCCGGCCATTGTTGATCAAGGGCGAGCCCGGCACCGGCAAGACTGTGTTGGCCCACGAAATCGCCACCGCGATCGGCGCGCCATTGATCGAATGGCATATCAAATCGACCACCCGCGCCCACCAGGGCTTGTACGAATATGACGCCGTCGCCCGCCTCCGCGACGGCCAGCTCGGCGACGAGCGGGTCCACGACATTTCGAATTATATCAAGCGCGGCAAATTGTGGGACGCGTTTACCTCCCCCGAGCTGCCGGTGCTGCTGATCGACGAAATCGACAAGGCCGACATCGAATTCCCCAACGACCTCCTGCAGGAGCTCGATCGGATGGAATTCCACGTCTACGAAACCGGCGAGACGATCCGCGCGGTCGATCGTCCGGTGGTCGTGATCACCTCGAACAATGAGAAGGAATTGCCCGATGCTTTCCTGCGTCGCTGCTTCTTCCACTACATTGCTTTTCCCGACCGCCCGACGATGGAGGCGATCGTCGATGTCCACTTCCCCGGCATCCAGAAGCTATTGGTCAGCCGCGCGCTCGACCTGTTTTACGATGTCCGCGACGTGCCGGGTATCAAGAAGAAACCCTCGACCAGCGAGTTGCTCGACTGGCTGAAATTGCTGCTCCACGAGGATATGCCGCTCGAAGTTCTCCAGAACCGCGATCCGACCAAGGCCATCCCCCCGCTCCACGGCGCGTTGCTCAAGAATGAGCAGGACGTGATGCTGTTCGAGAAGCTCGCCTTCATGGCGCGGCGCAACGGCTAGGCCGGCCGCGCGGTGGGCAGCGACGATCCCGACCCGCCCCGCCGCCCCGCGACCCGGGCGATCCATCCGCTAAGCCGGGCCTCGCACGACTTCCAATCGCTCGCCACTCCGATCTACCGCGGCTCGACCGTGCTGTTCGAGACCCTCGCCGATGTGGTCGATCGCCGTCGCAACCCCGACCATTATCGCTACGGCCTGACCGGCACCCCGACCGCACGCGAGCTGGCGATCCGCATCGCTGAACTCGAAGGCGCCCACCGCACCTTCCTTGTCCCGGGCGGGCTGGCCGCGATCAGCGCCACCTACCTCACAACCTGCAAGGCCGGCAGCCACGTTTTGCTCCCTGCCAGCGCCTACCCGCCCAACCGCGAGCTTGCCGAGGGAGTGCTGTCGCGGTTCGGGATCGAGGTCGAGCACTATGATCCGCTGATCGGCGCCGATATCGCCACCCTGATCCGCGCCAACACCGCGCTCATTTGGTGCGAAAGTCCCGGCTCGATCACCATGGAAATCCAGGATGTCCCGGCCATCGCCGCCGCCGCCAAGGCGCGAGGAGTCCCGGTGGCGCTCGACAATACTTATGCCGCCGGAATGCTATTCGACGCCTTTGCCGCCGGGGTTGACATCAGCCTCCAGGCACTGACCAAATATGTCGGCGGGCACAGCGACCTGTTGCTCGGCAGCATATCCGCGCGCGACGCCAAAATGGCACGCCGGATCAGGACGACGCTTGAACAACTCGGCATGGGCGTATCACCTGACGATTGCGCGCTGGCCCTGCGCGGCCTCGCCACGCTCGACGTCCGGCTCCGCGCGCTCGAGCAATCGACGCTCGAGGTGGCGAAGTGGTTGAAGCAACGCGCGGAAGTGAAGGCAGTGCTCCATCCGGCGCTGACCGATTGCCCCGGCAACGCCATTTGGAAGCGTGATTTCACCGGCTCGGCCAGCCTGTTCTCGCTGATCTTTGATGATTGGAGCGCCGGCCAGGTCGAGCGTTTCGTCGACAGCCTCAAATTGTTCAAGATCGGCTATAGCTGGGGCGGTGTGGTGAGCCTGGTGATGGCCTATCCCAATCTCACGCGCCCGACCGCCGAAGATGGCCCCCGCCTGGTCCGCCTTAACATCGGCCTCGAACATCCAGCTGACCTCATCGCCGACCTGGACCAAGCCATCGGTGCAGCGGAAGGATAGCTATTCGTCGCGGTAGGCGAGCTCGAAATTGCCCCAGCGCTTGCCTCGGAAATAGAGCGGGACGAAGACGTTCTTGACCGGGATATATTTGTCGCCAAGTTCCATCCGATAGGTGGCGAGCATCGCCGGCCGCTCGCTGTTGATCGCGTTGCGGGTGGTGTCGTCCATGAATATCCGCCGGTTGCGGCAATGCTCGTCGTTCCACACCGGATCAGGCCCGGGGGTGTGGCAGCGCTCGGACAAATGGGTCGGCAGATAGCCGTCGACGTTGGTGATCGCCGATCCGATGATCCGCCCGTCGCGCAGCTTGAAGCGGTCGAGCAGCGGCCGCACCACCACATGCGCGAAGTCGGCAAATCCGTTGGCATATTGCGGCGGGTTGGTGCCTTCTTCGACCACATAATTGCGATCGTGGACCGCGTCGAATGCGACCTCCCCGGAATCGATTCCGGCATCGACCGCGGCGGCGATTGCGCGGGTCGCTTCCTGGGCCAGCAAAATCATCGGCGTATCGTCGATTTCGGCGCCCGAATTGGCGAGCGTGTCGAGCATCGTGTTGGACAATAGCTCAAGATGGACCAGGCGCTTTTGCGCCTTGACCAAT
>JBDSOV010000184.1:0-6942 GCA_039914575.1 Sphingomicrobium sp. | reverse complement strand
CCGGGCGCATCGATCACCAAGTCCCCGCCGATGTCGAGGTTGGCGCTGGTGACGAAATTATTGCCGGTGGTGATTGTCGCGCTGTCGGCGAAATAGGTGCCGCGGTCCGACGGCGGATCATTGACCGGGTCGAATACAAAGTTGCCGGCGCTCAGCGTCAGGCTTCCGGCGTGCATGTCGCCATTGTTGGCAAACAGCGACAGATTGCCGCTGGTGACGAAGCTGAATTCGTCGTCGACGATGACGTCGCCGTTGATCACCGAGATCGACTCATGGACCGCGCCCACGGCCTGGGCATCGGCCTGAACGAGGATGTCGAGCGAACCGATATTGCCGTCGGCATTGAGGAACGTGACCTCACTCCCGCCAAGGTTTTGGCTGCTGCCGGCGGAGTCACCGGTTCCGGCCGTGGCGATTGCGGTGCCGGTGATGGCGCCAGCGTTGAGCGTCCCGCGATGGGCGGGAATCAGATAGCGCCCGGTGACCAGGATAGCGATCCCGGCAATGAAGCCGGGGCCAGCGCTGGAACCGACCGTGGCATTGCCGCCGTTGCCGTCGCTGCTGGTTTCAAAATCGCCAAAGCCGCCGTCGCCGCCGGTCGCGTTGGCGGTCAGCGTCGCATAATCAACATCGACCCTTGATCCGCGCACCAGCAGGTTGATCCCCCCGCCGAACGCATTGCCGCCATTGCCGCCATTGCCGTTGGTTGCGCCGAAGCCGCCGAAGCCGCCGTTGCCGCCGTCGCCGCCGTCGCCGCTGACGTCGGCGGTGATGCTGCCAAAGTCGCCGAAGCCATTGTTGATACCGGTTGACTGCGCCGCGCCGCTGACCGTGCCAATGGTGATGTAGCCGCCGCGGCCGTTGCCGCCGTTGCCGCCATTGCCGCCATCGCACGCGAAGCATTCGCCCCCGCTGCCGCCATCGCCGCCATAGCCGCCGGTGCCTAGGGCATAGCCAAATGCCTGGTCGATCGCGACCGTCCCATTGCCCGCCGCGGCGGTGATGATGCCGGTTCCGCCGCGACCGATGCCGCCATTGCCGCCGTCTCCGCCGGGACTGCCGTTCGCGTTATTGCCGCCGTTGCCGCCGATGCCGCTGACATTGACCTCGGCAGAGCCGCTGCCTTCGAAAGCGTCGCCGACGATGGTGATCGAGCTCGGGCCCGCGTCGCTGTTAGCGGCATGAATCGTCGCATAGCCACCGAAGCCTGCGCCGCCGCTGCCACCTTCGTCCAGGCCGCCGCCGCCTGTCCCGACCGCCATGACCGTGGCACCGCCGCCGATGACGATATCGCCGTTGCGCGCATAGATGTGAGCGCCACCGGCCCAGCTTTCGGTCAACTCGTCATATTCGCCGCTGCCGAAGCCGCCGCCACCGGTGATCAGACCGTAGCCGCCGGTGCCGCTGGCCGAGACCAACGCGGAGCCGTAAATGGTGATGTCGCCGCCGAGCGCTTCGATCAACGCATACTCGCCGCCGTAGCCATCGCCGCCGACCGCGCCCGCGGCGAATCCGCCGTAACCGTCGGCCGTCACCGTGGCGCTGCCACCAACCTCTTCGCCGCCGATCGTGATCGTGCCGAGCGTGGAGCTGATCTGCGCGCTGCCGCCGGTGCCGTCGCCGCCCTGCCCACTGGGCGAGCCATGAGCGCCGCCGCCATAGCCGTCGGCGGTGATATCGGCATTGCCGAGGATCGCGATCGTGCCGCCCAGGCCGTCGGTTGCGAACGTCAGGATTGACGCGGTGCCGCCCTCCGCATAGCCGCCCGAACTATCGGTGGAATCGTAAGTGAGGCCTCCCGAAGCGCTGCTGCTGAGCCACGCATTGCCGCCGACCGTGATGGTCGTCCCCCCGGTCGCCTGCAACAATACGTCGCCGCCAAACCCGTTGCCACCAGCGCCGTAATAGCCGTCTCCGCCAGCACCATTGGCGTACATCGCCAAATTGTTCAGGAAATTGAGGCTGGCGGTCGCTGCGCCAAGCGTCTGGACCAATACTGTCCCGCCGTTCCCGCTGCCGCCGCCGCCAACCGTCGCGTAGCCCGACGCATCGAGTTCGGTTGCTCCCGCCGCCACCGAGGCGTTGGCGCCGTCCGCCGTGATCGCAACCAGGCCGCCCTTGCCGTTGCCGCCAGTGGTCAGGAACCCGCCGAAATCGCCACCGTATCCGGTCGCGCTCGCCGTTAGCGAGGATTGAAGGTCGACCGTCGAGTCGGCTCGTGCATAGACGAAAGTCCCGCCGCCTCGGCCATAACCGCCCATATCGCCGCCATTCGCGGCCGCTCCGCCGGTGGCGTTGGTCGACAAATTGACCGCGCCGACCACGGTCAGCAAGCCGCCCTCGGCGTAAACATCAATATCGCCGCCATAAGCGGTGCCGCCGATGAATCCGCTGTAGTCGGCGGAAAGGATGCCGCCGCCGGTCGCCGTGGCGCTGGCGGTCAGCGCTCCATCGACGCGGAGCGTTGCATAACTGTAGATCGAAACATCGCCGCCGTCGGCAAAACCGCCGCCGCCGGGGCCGGTTCCACCTTCGGCATTGGCCGATGCGGTAAGATTATTGCCGAACGTCAGGCTGCCGCCGTTCTTCGCATAAATGTCAATGTCGCCGCCATAAGCGTCGCCGCCGGCACCGGTTTGGGACGTGCCGCCTTTGGCGTCGGACGAAACTATGGTGACGCCGCTGATCGTGACAATGCTTTCCGTCCCGTCGGCCAAAACTTCGATTTCGCCTAAAGAGGCATCGCCGCCCGCGCCATTGCTGCTGTTGCCGCCGACGGCGTTGGTGGAAAATAAATTGTTCGCGCTAAGCAATTGCAACGACCCGCCGGTCAGCGCCCAGATATCGACGTCGCCGCCATAAGCATTGCCGCCGGTCGCGCCGTTACCGGCGGTCGCGATAGCCGACGCCGTCAGATTGTTCTGGATTGTCAGGCCGGCGCCGCCCTCCGCGGAAATGGTGACACTGCCGCCCTGGGCATCGCCGCCGTTGATCCCGCCGTACGCGCCGCCAAAAGCATCGGCCGAGACGTAGAGCGCGCCGGTTCCGGCAATCAGCGTGTTGGCCCCGGTGGCAAGGACAATGACATTGCCACCGGTCGCGTCGCCGCCGAAGCCGCCAGCCGTAGTCGCCCGGCCGCCCCTGGCCTCGGCGCCGACTCTCATGCCGCCGGTCAGATTGATCGTCCCGCCCTGCAACAGCATCGTAACATTGCCGGCGGTCGCATTGCCACCCTGCGCGCCCGCTCCGATACCTCCGTAGGCAAAGGAGCCGATCAGCAGATCGTCGATCGCCGAAGGATCATCGGCGACATTAATGATTCCGCCATTGCGGACCGTGACTGTCGCATTGCCGCCGGACGCATTGCCTCCGGTCGCGCCTTGGCCACCGAAATTTTGAGCGAGGATGATGCTTCGCGAGGTGAAATTGACCGTCGAAGCGTCGACCAGCAGGCTGGCGGTGCCGCCGCTCGCGTAACCCCCGGCGCCGGTACCACTGCCATCGCCGCCGGCCCCGCCGGCGATCCCGCCGGGGAGCCCCAAGCTCAGAATCGACCCATTGATCACGCTGATCGCGCGCGTGCCGCCAGTCCCGTTGCCCCCCGTAATATTGCCTAGGCCGACGGCCGCCCCACCGATACCGGCCACACTCAAAAGCAAGGGGCCGGCGGTCAGGGTGCCATTGTCTAGCTCTAGGTTGACTACGCCCGCCGCGCCCAATCCGCCTGTGGTGCCGTTGGCAGAAGCGTCACCACCCCACCCACGCGCTGAACTTCTCAGATCGCCGGTATTGGGGAGAGTGATCGAACCGCCGCTTGCGGCCCGGATCAGCGCCGTCCCGCCCTGGCCGGTTCCACCGATGCCGCTGCCGCCGCCATTCGTCTGGCCACCGAAGCCTTCGGCCGACACAAGATCGCGTTGGTTCTGGTTCCCGGTCGCCACGTTGGTGATGGCGATTGACGCTCCTGTCCCGGTCGCACGCATCCGGGCAGTGCCGCCAAAGCCATTTCCGGCACCCGCCCCGGCATCGTCGCCACCGAACCCGTCGGCGCTTGCGTTGAGCGAGGCTGCGGACAACGACGAATTCGTGCCGGCGAAGAGTTCGGCCGTCCCACCCCGACCGGTCGCCCCGCTGCCGCCAATGCCGTCGGCGTTTACGCGCAACGTGCCCGCGAAGCTCATCGTGCTGCCCACTTCGGAAGAAGCAAAAGCGAATCCGCCCGTCCCTGCGCCACCGATACAACCCACGCAGCCTAGAGCCGACCCGCCGGTGCCCAGCGCCCGCGTGGTGGCGGTTCCACCAACCGTCAGAGACGTGCCGCTGGCGAAAGAACGGATCGTGGCAAAGCCCCCGGTGCCGGCGCCGCCATTGGCGCCAGCCACCAACCCGCCGCCACCGGTTCCGTTGGCGCTCACCACGGCGTTGCGAATGACATTGATCGTGCCGTTAGCAGCTTGATTCTGGATTAGGGCAGTACCGCCCGTTCCAACGCCACCGGCGATGCCCGCGGTTGAGCTGCTGCTGCCGCTGCCGTTGGCGGTCACGGTCGCATCACGACCGACCGTAATCGTGCCATTGGCATTCGTATAGAGCGCTGCGAAACCGCCGGTGGCCGACCCTCCCGCCACGGTTGCGGCCCGATCGCTGTTCGCGACCAGATCGCGGACGATCGTCAGCGATGTCCCGGCGCCGGTCGCGTTCACCCAGGCCCGTCCCGGCGCGCGGATATCAAGGTCGGAGGCGAAACTGTTAGCCTGGCCCGCGCCAGCATAGAATTCGGCGAAATTGGTCGCGACGGCGCGCACCCCCGACGTCGCGTTGAGCCCAGTCGAAGTGAGATTGGCCAGCGTGCCCGGCACCGACCCGGCCGAAACCCCGCCGATCTCGCCGTCGACAATGTCATGACCGGCCGACAGGATCACCGCATTGTCCGCAACAAAGGCCGCCCCGGCGATGGCGAAGCCAAGATCCGCACCGCTGCCAATCGCCATGGTCAGCGCGGTATTTTTCGGCACCGCGACGAGGAAGGCGCGGCGAGCATCGCCGGCCCCGGTGCTGGCGGAGCCGGTGATATTGCCATTGGTGAAGACGCCTTGGGCGTCGGTCGTCCCGGCGGTCACCTGGATGTCGAACAGGCCGTCGGGCGAGAAGTTAATGGTGGCCGCTTCGGCCCCGACCAAAGCCGCGCTGCCGCTGACAGTGATGGTGCCGCCGTGCTGGACGCGCGGCGCGACCATCGCGACATAGGCATCGGTGCCGTTGGCGGTGATTTGCGATCCGGCGATGGTCGCGATCTGCGCCCCCGGCCGGGTGGCCTGGCCGAACACCACCGTATTGCTCGCCCCGTTGATGAAACTGCCGGCGGTGACCGTGATCGGCGATGCCGACAGCACCAGAGAGCCGACGTTGATCCTTGCATTGGCGCCGATCACGAACCCGCCCGGCGTATAGAAATAGATGCTTCCGCTGGACGACCCCGGGACGCCGAGCGGCGGGCTCGTCTGGATTATCCCGTCCATCGAGATCATGCGCGTCGTGTCGGATGGGTTTATCCGGTTAAGCACCGCATAATTACCCGGCCCACTGAACGTTGCGGTGGTCCCTGAATTCTGAAATGCGATCACGGTATTGTTGGCGATGGCGTTGTCGGTCGGCAACCAGTCGATCACGGTTTGCGACGTGGTCACCGTGATGTTGGTGGTGCCCGCGCCGGTTGTGATCGTGGTCGCCGCCCCGTTGGTGGCTATCCCGTTGCCAAGGAAGCTTTGCGCCGCCGCCGGGGTTGCGCCGACGACCAGAACGGTGGCGAGCGCGATAACCGAGCAACTGGTCCGGGCGAGCCGCGACGGGAGCGAGAGGGTACGCATCATGACCTCCAGGGCAACAAGCGAGTGGTAAGGGTAAGCAGGAAGCGCGGACTGCCGCGTTTATGGTCGACCCCGGCCTTCTCGAGCGGGACCGCGACCGCGGCGTCGATCGCCATTCGTTCGTCGAGCCCGGCGCGAAGCCCGCCACCGGCCGATTTGAGATGTTGCGGGTCGTTGCAGAAAGCGGGCTTGGGGTCGCCTCCGCAGAATATTCCGCCGTCGCCCTTGTTCCACACCCAGGCGGCGTCGCCGAACAGATAAGGCTGGACCAGGAAGCGCGAGCGTTTGAACGGCGCGACTCTGGGGCCGCGCAGTTCGACCGACACGCCGGCGCCGCTGTCGCCGGTCAGGATCGCCGGATCATAGCCGCGCCCGACGGTGTAATTGCCGGCGGTGAATTCCTCGAAGCTCAGCAGTGGGTCAAACCCGATTTGGGCGCGCGGCGAGACCGCCACCGCCAGCGAATCGTTAAGCGCCAGTTCGCCGCTGGCATTGATCCGCAGCAGCGTGCCCGTGGCGCGGCCATCAGCGCGGCTTGGCGCGATGTCGCCAGGATCGCAGCAATTCTCGGTCGCGCCGAGGATATCGAGGCCCTGACGGAGCTCGATCCCACCGGCGACCCGCCATTTCGGTCGCCGCGACTTGAGGTCGACCGCGTCGAAATCGGCGCGCAGGAAGGCGACCCGCAGATGATCGCGGGTCAGCGGTTCAAAGAAATCGACTTTCTGGTCGACAAAATCCAACCCCCCGCCAAGCGTCACATTGTGCGCCTGGGTACGGATCAACGGATACGATACTCCAAGCGTCGCGAACAGGGTTCGTGCCTTGATCGGCGGATCGCCCGGATTGCTGTCGATCGACGGCTTGGTCCAGGCATAAGTGAATTGCCCGCTGATCGTCAGCCCTTCGTTACCCGGGCGGAAGCTGTGCCCGACCTGGACGATCTGCTGTTCCTTGAAGTCGAGGGTCGAATAAACCGAGACGAAGGTTGAATCGCCAAGCCCGGTCAGCCCAAAGGCTTGCCCGCGAAGCTGCCCTCCCCAGCGCCCGGTCTCGCTTGCCGCGAGATTCTGGA
>JBDSOV010000171.1:0-5218 GCA_039914575.1 Sphingomicrobium sp. | reverse complement strand
GCGGGGGTGGGCGGCGGTCGCGGCGCGGGAGCTGGGCCTGGTAGGCGACTCCGCAATGCTGGACGCAATAGGGAAAGCCCGGGTTGGAGGCTTGCCCGCAGAAGTGGAAATCGGGCTCGCCGGGATGTTCTACCAGTGGGGAATTCAGGAGATCGAGATTTTAAGCGCCCTCGCCGTTTCCGCGCGCTCCCTGGCGTAATGCGCGGCGTGCTTCGAGCGCAGTGCTTCGAAGCGCGGATCACCGCGGAGCGAGCGAAAGGCCGGCTCATCCTCCACCTTTGGAAGGTCGGTGCGTCCGGCATGAGCCCCGCCCCGGCGGAGTGCACGATCAAGTGCCTCGATCGCCTGGCTGGACTTCCCCATGACGGCCCAAATTGCGGCAGCGTCCTCGTCGAACCAAATCGGCACTGGCCCGCGGCGATAGGCGGCTCGGAGCAGTGCATCCGCATCGCGAAGCAGCGCATCGGCCTCCTCACGCCGGCCTGCGGTCTGCAGGGCCAGGGCAACGAGCGCCGCCTCATGGAGGTCGCAGACACCAACCCGCACGCCAGGGCGCATGTAGAGCAGGCCGGCGGGGCCATAGTAGGTCGCGACAAGTTCTCTTGCCCGGCCAGATGCAAGCATGCGCTTGGCCGCCACGACGTTCACATCGTGATTGACCAGGGCCGCAGCAAATGAGCGATTGCGGTTCTGCCATTCGGCTGGCGATGGAGCCTCGTCCATCCACACGCGCGGGCCGTAGCGATTCTGCCCCACAAACGGCTTCGCCGGTCGCGAAGGCAGCGTGCTAGAGAGCTTAAGCAGGAATAAGGAATCTTGAAGGCTAAGCTTGGCCGGAGAAGCCCATCGCGATGATGATTGGTTGGCGACGATCGACCAACGGCGCACCGCTTCGGAGAAATCGCCGGACAGCCAAGCCACCCGCCCAAGCGCGAATTGCTGGAGCATCTTGTCCTCGGGAAAGCCGCGCATAACGATGGCTTCGGCAGCAGGGCGGTCCCCCATTCCGGCGGTGACGTCGACGAGCACACGTACCGGAACCGGCCACAGTGGGTCTAAATCTTGTGCGCGGCGATAGGCGGCCAGCCCTGCTTCATATTCGCCGGATATGTAATGCGCCGCACCTTTCCAGATTTGACCTTGGCCACTGCGAGTGTCGAGGGCAGCGGCGCGCCTGAGATGGGCGAGACCTTCGGGCGTATCCTCGCCCAGTAGGTCGGCCAGCACTGCGTGCGCGTCGGCGAGGTTCGGATCAAGCTGGAGCGCGCGCCGGGCCGCGTTCTGCGCCTGCGGCAATATGGCAACCAGGCCTTCGGTACCCGTCGTCGCTCCCTTAAGTTTCAGTCCTTGGGCCAGGCTCGACCAGGCGGGTGCAAATCCCGGGTCGAGGTGGATTGCTTGCCGGAGGAGGTCGACAGCATCCTGTGCCGTTTGCGGATTGCCAGAGCGAAGAAGGCCGCGCGCACTCAGGTAAAGGGCATAGGCCTCGCCGTTGACCGCGCGCGCGACGCCTGGGCCGACGTGGACGAGTTTTCGCCGCAGACCATCCGCCACGGCTTGGCCGATGGCGGCCTGGATTTCTAAGATGTCGTCCAGCCTTCTGTCGTACGTCTCCGACCACATCCGCATGCCGTCGCGCGTTCGGATCAGAGCTGCGTTGACCCGCACTCGGTCGCCTCCTGGGCGGACGCTGCCTTCCAACAAATAATCCACCCCCAGCGCCTGCCCAACCTTGCGGGGGTCTGACGGGCCGCTGAATTGCGCCGCTGAAGAGCTGCCGGCGACGCGGAACGCTGGTTCCCGGGCAAGTTGGCCCATGATCTCCTCGCCAACTCCTTCCGCGAAAAAGGAATCGCCGCTCGACAGGTTTCGGAACGGCAGCACGGCGATGGAGGCGGGCTCCGATCCGCGGGCGAACTGTGACCAGGCGAACGCCACGGTCGACCCAATCACGACCAGCGCCAGCAAAGCGACAAGCCCAATTCGTTTGCCGAACCATTGCCGCTTTCCAACCGCGGCTGCCCGCGCATCGCCGTCCGCCGGACGCTCAATCAGCGAATAGCCGACCCGCGCAATCGTCTCGATCGTGAATGGCTCTGGGGAAAATTCCTTGGCGAGATGACGCAGCGCCACAATGCAGCGGTTGAGCGCGTCGTCGCCGACGATCCGCCCGTCCCAGCATTGTTCGATCAGTTGATCGCGCGACACGACGTTCGACCGATCGAGGGCAAGCGCGACGAGGACCTGTGCCACTTTGGGCTCGAGTTCGTGGCGCTCGCCGTTCATACGAACTTCGCGACGCGCCGGGCTGACGGCCAGCCCTCCCAGATCAAAGTCCGGCGATTCCGCAAGGTTAATCCGAGAATTACTCATCACCGGCCCCTGTCCGCAATCATCGGCAACTCATCACCAAAAGATCACTCCGCCACCCTAGCCGATATAGCTGGCTATGTCTCCAATGATCACCACGCAACGGGCGGACGGGAGGTCGGCCACGCGGTAAAATCGAGGAGAGTAATATGGCGGATCAACCGAAATTCATTCTCGCCGCGTCTGTCGCGCTGTCACTTGGACTATCGGGATGTGGAGGAGGTGGCGGAGGTGGAGGCCTTGCCTCCACTCCCACTCCCACTCCCACTCCCGGAACCTCAATTGGCGCTCCAGGCCTCGCCGTGGTCGGCGGCGGCGGCGCATTCCCGACGGCGGTGGATGGTGGCGCGACGCTCCAGTCCCAGGTGACGACGACGTTCCCCTTGCTGCAATCGACATTGTCGATCAGCCCCAGCGGTGTGGTTGCCGACACTGCGACGATGAACAGCGGATCCACCCTGACCTTTGCTTCGGGCAACAATAGTTACACCATCGACATACAGAATAAACCGCTGGGTGTTTCCAACCTCGCCCTGAGCCCGAACGGACACGGTGACTTCCAAGCCTATCCTTCGGGCGCGGCCAATGTTTTCCTGCAAATAGCCAATCCCGCGACAAGTAACCTTAGCTGGACGAGCTATGGGATGTGGGACGTGGTGACAGCCAGCGGGGCCCGAACACAAAGCGCTTTCGTCACAGGCTATGAAACGCCCGTCGCCGGGGCTCCGACCCAAGGTACGGCGACGTATAGCGGATCAGTTTTCGGCGAGGTGATCGGGCCGGCGGCTGGTCGCGAGAATGGCGTTAATTACGGGGCACTCAGCGGAGATGCCTTGCTCCAAGCGAATTTCGGGGCCGCAACAATTACCGGAAACCTCACAAATATGTTCACGACTGATTTTGAAGGGATCAAGACCCCGTGGAATTCAATATCCTTGTTGGGGACGTTCTCGGGTCCGAACGTGTTCACCGGAACTGCGGCCACGACCTCAGCGCCGGGCGGCAACCTTGCCCTCAGTTCATCTGCCACCGGAACGTTTGCCGGTAAGTTGTTCGGCCCGCGCGGCGAGGAGCTTGGCGCGGTGTGGACACTTTCGGATGGCGTTCGTGCCGCATTCGGCACGATCGGCGCGAAGGCGGTGACCGGCGAAGGCTCGCCATGGGACTATTGACCGTAGCCAGCCGACTAGGGGGGTTGCTCTTTTTGGCCGGGGCCGCCGCGACGGCTCACGCTGCGGACGCTGACTATGACGAGGCAGGGAAACCATCTCCAGCGTGGGACGTGACAGCTCGCGCGCTGATGGACAGCGGTCAGCTCGACAAGGCCAGCGCGATGCTCGAAGCCCGGCTGGCGACCGAACCGAAGGATGTCCAGGCGCGATTCCTAAAGGGCATGATCGCCGTGGCGCGGCAGGACAATATCCAGGCCGTCCGGATCTTCCGCGCCATCCTGATCGACGAACCAGGAGCGACGCGCGTTCGGCTCGAGCTAGCCCGTGCGTTTTACCTAACCAAGGATTACGGCAATGCGCTGCGGCAATTCCAGTTGGCGCTGGCGGGGCGGCCGCCCCGCCAAGTCGTTGCCAATATCAACCAGTACCTGACCTCGATCCGGGACTCAAAAAGCCTGAGCTATAGTTTCGGATTGTCGGTTGCGCCCGATACCAATCTCAACACCGGCTCCTCGTCGCGCGAAGTCGACCTTTTCGGTCTGCCGTTCGACCTGTCCGAGGAAGCGCGGCAGAAAAGCGGCATTGGGCTCGCCGTCGAAGGTGCCGTGGAGTGGGCACCGAGCATCGGCACTGGCAAACGGCTGCGGATCGGGCTGACTGGCCAGCGCCGCGAGTATAAGGGTTCCGATTTCGACGACATGATCCTGTCAGCCTATGCCGGGCCAAGGTTGATCACTGGAAAGTGGGACCTCAGCCTGCTCGGGACCGTCAACAACAGATGGTACGGCGCTAAGTCCTACAGCCGGGCCTTCGGGACCCGGGCCGAAGTGAATTATTATCTCACCCCCAGGCTGGGAATATCAGGAGCGCTGGGTGTCCAGAAGGTGACGTATAGCAAGGCCAAGGGTCGCAACGGCCCCCTGATTTCGTTGAACGCTATGGCCTTTTATGCGCTCACCTCGTCAAGCGGAGTGACCGCGAAGGTCGGACTTAGCCGGCAAAAAGCGCGATTGGCAGCCTATTCGAACTGGAGCGGTTTCACTGCGGCGGGATATTTCAAAGAATTGCCGCTCGGATTCTCCATCTACGTTGAGCCGTCCATTTCGCTCGCGCGCTATGATGAGGCGTTGCCCACGTTCGGCCAACGACGAACTGACGTTGCGCGCTCGATGCTGGTCACTTTGCTCAATCGCAACCTCGTCCTAACTCGCTTCACGCCGCGTATCGCTTACACATATACGCGGCAGACCAGCAGCGTTTCGCTGTATGACTTCACGAGGAATCGGGTCGAAATCGGTTTGACGACGGCGTTCTGAACAATTTTGCGGAATGCCCAAGGTGCCTTTACTCATGGCAACGCATTTCGGCACGAGTATTTCGACGAGACTCTTGAACTCTACTTAGAAGCAGCGAGCCTTGGCAGGTAAATACGTCTAATTCGTAGGTGCGCGAAGCTTAGCTCTGCCAGTCGCTCACGGCGCACCCCAGCTATGCAGATACAGGAATAAAAATCGACCGTCTTGGCAGAACCAGAGCAGTCGTCGATTATCGCACCCTGGGGCCACCGAACGGCAAAGGCGGGGGTGGGCGGCGGTCGCGGCGCGGGAGCTGGGCCTGGTAGGCGACTCCGCAATGCTGGACGCAATAGGGAAAGCCCGGGTTGGAGGCTTGCCCGC
>JBDSOV010000165.1:0-2842 GCA_039914575.1 Sphingomicrobium sp. | reverse complement strand
ACGATCGCGAAGCTGGTGACGGGGAGGAAGCCGCCGACCCAGCCGGTGCCGACATGATAGGGCAGGCTCATCGCGGTGTAGCGGATGCGGGTCGGGAACATCTCGACCAGCGCCGCGGCTTGCGGGCCGTACACCGCGGTGGCGGCGATGACGAAGCCGAGCAGGACCAGCAGCAGGGTCGGATAGTTGATCGCGGCGGGGTCGGCCGACTTGGGATAGCCTTCGCTGGCGAGCGCGGCGTTGATGGTCGCGGCGGTGGTGGTCTTGAAGGTCTTGAGGTCGGCCTGGCCTTCGCCGCTGGCGATTGGGACCAACTGGCCGCCGACCGAGACGCTGGTTGCACCGTCAGGCGAAGCGGACGTGTCGTAGGCAACGCCGCGCGCGATCAATATGCTCTTGGCGATGTCGCAGGCGCTGGTGAACTTTGCGGTGCCGGTCGGGTCGAACTGCGACGAGCAGGTGGCGAGGTCAGTGCGGACTTGTACCGGCGTGGCCTGCTGCGCCGCGACCAAAGCCGGATTGACCGCCGAGGCGATGAGGTGCGAGCCGGGGAAATAGAGCGCGAGAGCGAGCAGCATGCCGCCGAGCATCACCGGCTTGCGCCCGACGCGGTCGGATAGCCGACCGAAGTAGACGTAGAGCGGCGCGCTCACGATGGTCATCACGATCAGAAGCATGTCCTTGGTCGCGGCGGGCATGCCGAGCGATTTTTCCAAAAACACCTGCATGTAGAAGAAGGTGAAATACCAGACGGCGCCCTGGGCGCACATGATGGCGAAGAAGGCGATCAGCACCTGCTTCACATTTTCCTTGCGGGCGAAGGCTTCGCGCAAGGGAGCTTTGGAGGTGGCGCCCTCCTCGCGCAGCTTGGCGAAGGTCGGGCTCTCGGAGAGCTTGAGCCGCATCCACAGCGAGATGACGAGCAGGATCGCCGAGGCGAGGAACGGGATTCGCCAGCCCCAGGCGTCGAACGCCTCGGTGCCGAGCGCGGTGCGCGTGGCGACGATTACGCCCAGCGCGGCCAGCAGCCCGATCGAGGCCGAGGACTGGATCCAGCCGGTGGCGGCGCCGCGCTTGTCGTTATCGGCATGTTCGGCGACGTAAATCGCCGCCCCGCCATATTCGCCGCCCAAGGCGGTGCCCTGGCAGATGCGCAGGAAGACGAGCAGGATCGGGGCGACGATCCCGGCGGTGGCGTAGGTCGGGAGCAGGCCGATGGCAAAGGTCGCGCCGCCCATCAGGCTGACGGTGGTGAGGAAGGTCGCCTTGCGGCCGACGCGGTCGCCCATGGCGCCGAAGATGATCGCGCCCAGCGGACGGAAGGCGAAACCAACCGCAAACAAGGCGAGCGCGGCGATCAGCGCGGCGGTCGGCTCAAGGCCGGCGAGGAACACCTTGGCAATGACCGGGGTGAGGCTGCCGAAGATGAAGAAATCATACCATTCGAACGCAGTCCCCGCCGACGATGCGGTGACGACCCGGGTCATCGACCAGGGTTTTTGTGATGACGACATGGTGGCTCCCTAAAGTTTTTCTTTGACCCTAGCGCGCGGGGATGGAGGTGCAAGCCGTCAGCGTCTCTCGATCCGCTCGCGCAGGGTGGCGACGCGCAAGCCCCATTTGGTCACCGTCAGGCGATTGTCGAGCGCTCGCCCGCCGGGCAGCGCGGTGAGCCATTGTTCGACCATCAGGCCACCCGTCATCGGGTAGCGAATGCGGAGCGCGCGGCCGATAGCGAGGGTCTCTACCGGACCGCTGGCGTCCGTCAGGGTGCCGGCATAGCGACCAGGCGCGACCCGTTTCAGCTTCCACATGCGGGTGCGGGGGCCGTCGCCCTGCATCGCGATGCGCTGGGTCAGCGTCAGCGATCCATCGCGGTTGGGCGAGCCGACGCTGTCGACCGCTAGCGTCCGTTGGCTTTTGAAAATCTGGTCGAGCATGCCGTCGCCGTGGCTCGGGCCGGTGAAGAAGGCGATCGGATCGAGTGCCGGGCCGGGCTGTTCAGCCTCTGGGGGCGGAGGGGCGCTGCAGGCGGAGAGCGCGAGGAGCGCCGCGACGGCGCTCCCCCGAATCAAAGCCCGCGCGCCATGTCGATCACGAAGCGGTAGCGGACGTCATTCTCGAGCAAGCGCTCATAGGCCTCGTTGACCTGGTTCATCTCGATCGTCTCGCATTCGGGATAAATCTCGTGCTCAGCGCAGAAATCGAGCATTTCCTGGGTTTCGGGAATGCCGCCGATCGCCGATCCGCCGACCGCGCGGTTCCAGAAGATCAAATTCATGCCGACAAACCCCGGCATCGGGGTCAGCGCGCCGACGATCACCATCCGGCCCGAGCGGCCGAGAAGTTGCAGATAGGGATCGATCTCGTGGCTGACGGGAATGGTGTTGAGGATGAAGTCGAAGCGGGTCGCGGCGGCCTTCATCGCATCCTTGTCGGTCGAGACGATGACGTCATGCGCGCCGAGCGCGAGCGCGTCTTTGCCCTTTTCCGGCGTGGTGGTGATGATCGTGACGTGCGCGCCCATGGCGGCCGCCAATTTGACCCCCATATGGCCCAGCCCGCCAAGCCCGATCACCGCGACCTTGCTGCCCTTGCCAACCCCATATTGACGCAGCGGCGAGTAGGTCGTGATTCCGGCGCACAGCAAAGGGGCGACGCGAGCAACGTCCATCCCGGCGGGAACCTTGCACACGAAATGGTCGCGGACGACGATATGGTCGGTATAGCCGCCCTTACTGATCGTCTTGTCGTGGCGATCGGCGCTGTTGTAGGTCTGGACCGCGCCCTCGCGGCAGAAGATTTCCCATCCTTCGAGGCACTGGTCGCACTTCATGCAGCT
>JBDSOV010000157.1:0-2629 GCA_039914575.1 Sphingomicrobium sp. | reverse complement strand
GTCAAGACGCTCAACCACGTCGGATCGCCGGTGATGGAAAGCGCGCACCTTTACGCAACGCACCCGATCCAGTTCGTGTGCGGCGAGGATGCGCTATCAAAACAAACCGTATCGGGATTGCTGCGGGATATCGGATTCGAACCAATCGATTATGGCGGGATCGAGAATGCGCGCAAGCTGGAGCCGCTCGCGATGTTGTGGATCGACCAAGCCTACAAACATGGCATGGCGCTCACCAACGCCTTTGCTTTCATAGGACCGGACCGGAATGGCTGACACCTACGACCTCATCGTCCTCGGCTCGGGCCCCGGCGGTTATGTTGCGGCGATCCGCGCGAGCCAGCTCGGGCTCAAGGTGGCGATCGTCGAGCGTGAGTTGCTTGGCGGAATCTGCCTCAACTGGGGGTGCATCCCGACCAAGGCGTTGTTGCGCTCGGCCGAAGTGTTTCACAATATGAAGCATGCGGATGCTTATGGGCTGAGCGCGGGCGCGCCGGGTTTCGACCTCGCCAAGGTCGTTGCGCGCAGTCGCGGCGTGGCGAAGCAGCTCAACCAGGGCGTCACCGGGCTGATGAAGAAGAACAAGATCACGGTTCATATGGGCGACGGCGCGCTGACCGGCGCGGGCAAGCTGACCGTAACCAAGGACGGCAAGGCGACCCAGCTTGCCGCGAAGCACATCATCGTCGCCACCGGCGCCCGCGCGCGCGAGCTGCCCTTCGCCAAGGCCGACGGGGAGCGCATCTGGACCTATCGCCACGCGATGGTGCCGGGGGACATGCCGAGCGAGCTGCTGGTGATCGGGTCGGGCGCGATCGGGATCGAGTTTGCCAGCTTCTACAACGATCTCGGCGCCAAGGTGACCGTGGTCGAAATGCTCGACCGGATCGTTCCGGTCGAGGATAAGGACGTGTCGGACGCGCTCGCCAAATCGCTGACCAAGCAGGGCATGACCCTGCTCACCGGCGCCGGGGTCGAGAGCCTCAAGGCCGACTCCAAGGGGGTCGCGGCCAAGATCAAGACCGCCGACGGCAAGACCGCCGAGCAGCGCTTCAGCCATGCCATCGTCGCGGTCGGGATCGTTCCCAACACCGAGGACATCGGGCTCGAGAAATTGGGCGTGACGATGGACCGCGGCTTTCTGAAGACCGACCCGATGTGCCGCACCAACATTCCCGGCATCTGGGCGATCGGCGACATCACCGCGCCGCCGTGGCTGGCACACAAGGCGAGCCACGAGGGCGTCATCGCCGCCGAGGCGATCGCTTTGGCGCTTGGCAACAAGGACGCCCACCCCCACGCGATGGATCCGCTCAACATCCCCGGTTGCACCTACTGCCACCCGCAGATCGCGTCGGTCGGGCTGACCGAGGCCAAGGCCAAGGAGGCCGGCCACGAAGTCCGGGTCGGCAAATTCCCGTTCATCGGCAACGGCAAGGCGATCGCGCTCGGCGAGGTCGAGGGGTTCGTGAAGACCGTGTTCGACGCGAAGACGGGCGAATTGCTCGGCGCGCACATGATCGGCGCCGAGGTGACCGAGCTGATCCAGGGCTACACCATCGGCAAGACCGCCGAGCTGGTCGAAGCCGATTTCATGCAAACCGTCTTCCCGCATCCGACGCTGAGCGAAATGATGCACGAAAGCGTGCTCGCGGCTTACGGCAAGGTGATCCATATTTAGGCGGGGAGCCAAGCCGCATCTCGCGGGTTGAGCGCGCATGGCGGAACTCGACAGAATCAAGATCGCAAAGGATTTCGACGCCGTCGTGAACATGGCGCCGGCCGAGATCGAGTTATGGCTCGCCACCGACGAGAGCCGCAAGGTCGGCTTCAAGCGCGGCGGGGAAAGCGAGAGCGTCGGCCACGCCAGCGGTCGGCGGATCGTCGCCATCCTGCGCACCCCCAAAGCCGAGCGCGACGACGATGACTATGCCCATATGCGGAAAGTCGTCGGCTATGTGAAACGCCATGTCGCGCAGCGCCCCGAGAACATCGTCACGTCGCGCTGGCGCTACAGCCTGATGAACTGGGGCCATGACCCGCTCAAGGAGGAATGACGTGAAGGGCTACAGCGACAATATCGAGACGTTGACCACCGAGAATGAAGATTTTCGCCGCGTGCTCTACACCGGCAAGCACCTCCAGCTGGTGCTGATGACGCTCCAGCCGGGCGACGAGATCGGCGAGGAAGTCCATGACTCGATCGATCAGTTCTTCCGTATCGAGGAAGGCGAGGGCATCATCACCATTGACGGGGTCGAGAATGAGGTCAGCGACGATTTCGCGGTGATCGTCCCGGCGGGCGCGCGGCACAATGTCATCAACCGCTCGGATCAGCCGCTCAGGCTTTACACCCTTTACGGTCCGCCCGAGCATAAGCACGGCGTCGTGCAATCGACCAAGGCCGAAGCCGACGCCCGTCACCATGACGAGGAATTTGACGGCACGACGAGCGAATAGTGGCGACAGGCCGCTTTGTCCCTAAGGTCAGCCGAAAAAGGGGATGAAATGCGGACCATCATGACATCGATTGGCGGATTGGCGCTGCTCGCGCTCGCCGGCGGCGCCCTTGCTGCGCCCAGCTATATCCATGCCGGCCGGCTGATCGCGGTCCCCGGGCAGGCGGTAC
>JBDSOV010000147.1:0-2597 GCA_039914575.1 Sphingomicrobium sp. | reverse complement strand
TTCATCTTCACCACCAGCCTGTCGCCGGTGCTGGTCGCTGGCGCCTTGGCCAGCGTCCGCCACTTGAAGGCTTCGAACGAGGAGCGTGTCGCGCAGCAGGTGGGGGCGGCGCTGCTCAAGGCCAAGTTCCGCGATGCCGGCTTGCCGGTGATGGACAGCGTCACCCATATCGTCCCGCTGCTGGTCGGCTGCCCGATCGAGGCCAAGCGGATCAGCGACATATTGCTCGCCGAATATGGCCTCTACGTCCAACCGATCAATTTCCCCACCGTGCCTCGCGGTAGCGAGCGGCTGCGCTTCACCCCCGGCCCCAACCACAGCGAAGCCATGATGGACGAATTGACCGGGGCGTTGGTCGAAATTTGGGACCGGCTCGAACTCGACCTTCGCCGCGCCGCCTGAAGGCTGGCGAATTCGTCACGCATCGCCTAGAGAATCGGCATGCGTATCGCCCTTTCCGCCGACCATGCCGGATATGAACTGAAGGACGCGCTGGCCGCGTGGCTGCGCGAGGCGGGGCATGAGGCGATCGACCTTGGCACAAACGGGCCCGAAAGCGTCGATTATCCCGATTTTGGCGCCAGGCTTGCCCGCGCCCTCGTGGCCGGCGATGCGGAGCGCGGGATCGCGATTTGCGGGTCCGGGATCGGGATCGCTATTGCCGCCAACCGCAACCCGGGGTGCCGCTGTGCGCAGGTCAATGAGCCGCTGTCCGCCAGTCTAGCCCGCACGCATAATGACGCCAATGCGATTGCCTTGGGCGCGCGGCTGATCGGGGTCGACATGGCCAAGGCCTGCGTCACCGCCTTCCTAACCACCGATTTCGAAGGCGGGCGCCACCAGCACCGCGTCGACATGCTCAAGGATTGCTAGTCATGGCCACCCTCGCCACTCCCCCGCTTAGCGACGTCCAGCCCGACGGTTTCTTCACCCGCCGCCTGACCGATGCCGATCCCGCCGTCGCCGCCGGCATTGCCGCTGAACTGACCCGCGAGCAGACCCAGATCGAGCTGATCGCGTCGGAAAATATCGTGTCGCGCGCGGTGCTCGAGGCGCAGGGCTCGGTGCTGACCAACAAATATGCGGAAGGTTATCCCGGCCGCCGATATTACCAGGGCTGCGAGCCGTCGGACACGGTCGAGACGCTGGCGATCGAGCGCGCCAAGCAATTGTTCAACTGCGGTTTCGCCAACGTCCAGGCTCATAGCGGCGCGCAGGCCAATGGCGCGGTGATGCTGGCGTTGACCAAGCCCGGCGACACAATCTTGGGCATGAGCCTCGACGCCGGCGGGCATCTGACCCACGGTGCCAGGCCCGCGATGTCGGGCAAATGGTTCAATGCGGTCCAATATGGCGTTCGCCGCGACGATGATTTGATCGATTTCGAACAGGTTGAAGCGCTCGCGAAAGAGCATCGTCCAACGCTGATCATCGCCGGCGGCTCGGCCTATCCGCGCCACATCGATTTCGCCAAATTCCGCGCCATCGCCGACGAGGTCGGCGCAATTTTCATGTGCGACATGGCGCACTTCGCGGGGCTGGTCGCAGCGGGCGAGCATCCGACCCCGTTCGGCCACGCCCATGTCGTCACGACAACGACCCACAAGACGCTGCGCGGCCCGCGCGGGGGAATGGTGCTGACCGATGACGAGGCCATCGCCAAGAAGATCAATTCGGCAGTGTTCCCGGGATTGCAGGGTGGTCCGCTGATGCACGTCATCGCCGCCAAGGCGGTAGCTTTTGGCGAGGCACTGGAGCCCGGGTTCAAGACTTATGCGAAAGCGGTAATCCGCAATGCCCAGACGCTTGCCGGCCGCCTCAAGGAGCGTGGCGCGGACCTCGTCGCAGGGGGCACCGACACGCATTTAGCTCTGGTCGACCTGCGCCCGCTCGGGATTACCGGCAAGGACGCCGACGAAGCGCTCGAACGCGCCGGGATCACCTGCAACAAGAACGGCATACCGTTTGACCCGCTGCCGCCGATGCAGACCAGCGGGATCCGCGTCGGCTCACCCGCCGGCACCACCCGCGGCTTTGGCGAGGCAGAGTTTGCCGAGATCGGCGACATGGTTGCCGACGTGCTCGCCGGGGTGGCCAAGGGCGATCCCGCGATGGAGCGCGCCGTCAACGCCCGAGTCCGCGCTTTGTGCGCCCGTTTCCCCATCTACCAGGATTGACCCCGCAATGACCCAGCCCAACGATCAGGATCCCAATATTTTCGGCCGCGCGACCGACGAAATCAAAGGCATTGGCCGCGACGGCCTGTCACACCCGTCGACCAAGCCGGTGCTCGGAGGCGCGGTGATCGGCACGGTCGCCGCGATCCTGCTACCGGTGCTGACCATCCCGATTGGCCTGATCGCCGGCGCCGGGATCGCGCTGTGGCTGCGCATCAAGCGCTGATCGGATGAGGTGTCCGTTCTGCGCCGACGATGACAGTCAGGTGAAGGATAGCCGTCCATCGGAAGATGGCGCCTCGATCCGCCGCCGCCGCGAATGCGCTAGTTGCGGGCAGCGGTTCACCACCTTCGAGCGGGTCCAGCTGCGCGACCTCACTGTCTTGAAGAAAGACGGCAAGCGTGAGCCGTTCGACCGCG
>JBDSOV010000142.1:0-3285 GCA_039914575.1 Sphingomicrobium sp. | reverse complement strand
GCCGCGACGCGAGGCGGTGGCGATCTATCGGCGACTGTACTGGCTCAGGCCGCGCTTCGATCAGGTCGCGCTCCTCGCCCCGCGCCTTGCCGCCGAACTATTCGACACCGGCGCCAACATGGGCCCGGCAGTCGCCGCAACCTTCCTCCAACGGGCGCTAACCGCGCTCAACCGAAGCGGGCGCGATTATCCCGATTTGGTTCCAGACGGACGGATCGGCGATGTCACGTTGGTGGCACTCGATGCCTTCTTCAAGGCGCGCGGCAATGCAAGCGGTGAGACCGTGCTGCTACGCGCGGTCGAAGCACTTCAGGGTGAACGCTACCTCCGCCTCGCAGAGCGGCGACCCGCCAATGAGGCGTTCCTCTATGGCTGGTTGGCAAACCGTATCGGTTCATGATGATCCGCGTGCCACGCTGGCCGCCGCGCGACTGGCGGGCGATTATCGCACTGACCGCGTCGATCCTCGGCGCGGCGGTGCTGACCGCTTTCTCGGTGTGGCTGGTGAAGGTGCTGGTGATGTTTGCCACTGCCGACCCAAAGGTCCGGTTGGAGGTGATCCAGGCGCTCGCGACCAGCAATTACGGATTGTTGGCGATCATCGGCGCGATCCTGCTCAGCCTCGGGCTCGCGATCAATCGGCGCAGCGTCAAGGGCAGCGCCTTCGGTGCCAGTTTCGAGGCGGCAGGCGGGGAGGATCATGATGATCGCACTTGAGTTCGCGCGACGGGCCGCGCCGTGGATCCTGATTGCCACGATCGCCCTGCTGATCGCACTTGCCGGTCCGGCGGCGTGTCGCAAGCTGAACAGTGAAGCGGCGCGCGCGCGGCTCGGCGAGGCCTCGGCCCGGGCCGCCAGTCGCAATGGCGAGGATGCGGTGGCGACGGTCGGCGTCGCGGCCCGGCGAGAGCAGCAATCCGATGCACTCACCCGCACCAATGAAAAGGAGATTCGTGATGCCCAAGGTGCCGATGCGGTACTTGATCCTGCTGTGCGCAATGCCGGCCTTGGCGGCCTGTGCCGCCGGCCCGCCTATCGTGACGATCAGCGGTGCCGACTGCGCCGCGCTGCTGCCCGCTGAATGGCGAGCGGGAGTGGTCCCCGCGCCGCTGCCCGAGGGCGTGACGGTGGGGGACTGGCTCGCCTTCGCCGATGCCCAGACCGGCAAGCTCGACGAAGCCAATGGCCGCACTCGCGACGCGATCGGCATCGTCGAACGCTGCGAGGCGCGGGACGCCAACGCTGTGACGAAGGCGCGGCGCGGCTGGCTCAGACGGCTGGTGGGGTAAGATTGGACCCGGCGGGCCCCGCGAGGCATTGAGCGGTGATGACCGCATTCGCCCGCCGCCTCGCCCGTCGCACCATGATGCTTGGCGGGGCGGGTCTCGCTTTGCTCGGCTGCTCGCCCGCCGGATTGCTCAACGGGGTCAGCCGGATCGCGGGTGACGGAGGCGTCCGCACTGCGGTTCGTGGCGCGGCATTCGGCCCCGATCCGCGGCATAAGCTCGACGTTTATGTCCCCGCCGACATGCCCGCGGGCGCGCGGCTGCCGGTCGTGATCTTCTGGTATGGCGGCGGCTGGGTCGACGGGTCGCGCGGCGATTATGCCTTCGCCGGCCGCGCGTTTGCCGCGCAGGGGTTCGTGGCGGTGATCGCCGATTACCGGCTGGTGCCGCAGGTGCGATTTCCGAGCTTCGTCGAGGATGGCGCGCTGGCGCTGAAATGGGCGCGCGACAATATTGGGGCGCACGGCGGCGACCCGGCGCGGATTGCTTTGTCGGGCCATTCGGCGGGGGCGTATATCGCCGCGATGCTTGCCCTCGACCGTCATTATCTGGCCGACACCGGGGTTGATCCCGCCATAGTTCGCGCTGCGGCCTTGCTGTCCGGCCCGTATGATTTCTACCCTTTCACCGAGCCGCGCGGGCGCGATGCGATGGGCCAATGGCCGCGCCCGGCCGAGACCCAACCGGTCAGCTTCGCGAGGGCCGATGCCCCGCCGATGCTGCTGATGCATGGCACCGCCGACGTGGTCGTCCGTCCAGGCAATAGCCGGTCGCTGGCGGCCAGGCTGACCCAACTCGGCGCCCCGGTCGAGCTTCGTTTGTACCCGGGCAAGAGCCACATCGACACGATCAAATCGCTGTCGCCGGCATTTCGCGGCAGCACCCCTGGCTACGTCGACGCCATCGCCTTCTTGCGCCGCAACACCGCGCTTCCCACATCGCGGCGGTGAACGAATCGGGAGCAGATATGGACAGCTGGCACGGCACGACGATTCTCGGGGTCAAGGTGGGCGGACGGACGGTGATCGCCGGGGACGGCCAGGTCAGTCTTGGCAATACGGTGATCAAGCCCAACGCCAAGAAAGTGCGGCGGCTGGGCAAGGACGGGAGCGTGATCGGCGGATTTGCCGGCGCCACGGCCGATGCCTTCACTTTGTTCGAGCGGCTCGAGAAGAAGCTCGAAGCCTCACGCGGCCAATTGCTGCGCGCCGCGGTCGAGCTGGCCAAGGACTGGCGGACCGACAAATATCTCCGCAATCTGGAGGCGATGATGATCGTCGCCGATGCCGAGGTGATGTTGATCCTGACTGGGAATGGCGACGTGCTCGAACCAGAAGGCAACGACGGAAACGCCATCGCGGCAATCGGGTCGGGCGGCAATTATGCACTGGCCGCGGCGAAAGCGCTGGCCGATTACGAACCCGACCCCGAAAAACTCGCCCGCCGCGCCATGGCGATTGCCGCCGAAGTGTGTGTGTTCACCAACGACCGGCTGACGGTGGAAGAGGTCGGCGCCTAACCCAAGCCCGCTTGTGTCGAGCCTAGTCGAGACACGTCCGCGCCACCGTCCCTCGACTAAGCTCGGGACAAACGGAGATTTGAAAACCAATGAATGACAATTTGACCCCCAAGGCAATTGTCGCCGCGCTCGACGAACATATCGTCGGACAGATGGACGCCAAGAAAGCGGTCGCCGTGGCGATGCGCAATCGCTGGCGGCGGCAGCGGCTGTCCGCCGAACTACGCGACGAAGTGGTGCCCAAGAACATCCTGATGATTGGGCCGACGGGGTGCGGCAAGACCGAGATTAGCCGGCGGCTGGCGAAGCTGGCTGACGCGCCGTTCGTCAAGGTCGAGGCGACCAAATTCACCGAGGTCGGCTATGTCGGCCGCGACGTCGAGCAGATCGCCCGCGACCTGGTCGAGGAAGCGGTGCGATTGGAGCGCGAGCGGCGCCGCGACAAGGTCAAGGCGGCGAGCGACGAGGCGGCGATGGAGC
>JBDSOV010000135.1:0-2939 GCA_039914575.1 Sphingomicrobium sp. | reverse complement strand
CGCTCGTTCATCAGCGGCTCGACCACTTCGCGGAACAGTCGCTCGTCGAACCAGGCGACCAGCCGGCGAATCTCGGCGCGGGCGACGCTGTTGCCGTGGATCATCGGCATGCGGTCGACCGTTTCGTCGAAATATTCGCAGATTGGCTGGCTGCCGATCAGCACGATCCCGGCGTCGCTGTCGACCAGCACGGGGGTCTCGCCCGCGGGGTTCAGATCGACGAATTCGTCGCGCCGTTCCCATGGGTTTTCGCGCACCAGTTCATGCGCCACGCCTTTTTCGCCCAGCACCAGCCGGACCTTGCGCGAGAAGGGACAAAGCGGGAATTGGAACAGCTGCCACATTATCCCAAGGCTTTAGCGACGACAGCGCGTCAGTCCACCGGGCGGAGAAGAAAATATTGGTTCAGATAAGGCACGAAGGCGCGAAGCGACGGCACCCTTCGCGCCTTCGTGTGAAATGCTTTGAATGCGCTTACGCGCGTTCCACTTAGCGGCGCGGGTAGCCGGGCTGCGGCAAGTTGGCGGTGGCGCGGTCGATTTCGGCGGCGGCGCGGTCGACCGATTCCAGGATCGCGGGGAGCGCGGCGGCGATCGCCTTCACCCCGGCCTGGATCGCGGCGCCGCTGGTCGCGGCCTGGCGCTCGATGTTGCGCTCGATATTGGGATCGCCGCGCGCGGCCATGTCGCGGACGGTGCGGCGGCGGTCAGCCTGGGTGACGGCACGGCCCTCGACCGCAGCCTCGATCTCGCCGACGTTGAGGTCGAGCAAGGCGCGCGACAACACGCCGGCCATCTTGCCCAATTTGTCGGCCATTGCCGGGTCGGTCAGTTCGCGCGGCAACTCGGGGGCGCGGGCGGGCTGGGCCATCGCGGGCGAAGCTACGAAGGCGAGGGGCAAAGCGATCAACAACAGGCGCATCATTGGTCCTTTCGAATCAATCTGCGCTTAGTATCGGCAAAAATCGCAACAAAGGAAAGGCTTAGCGCATCACCAGCCAGACGAGCGCTGCCCCGCCCGCGACGATCCGGTACCAGGCGAACGGCTTGAAGCCATATTGCTGGATGATCGCGACGAACGCCTTCACCACGATGATCGCCACCACGAACGAGACCAAGGCGCCGAGCAGGATGTTGCCGGTCATCCCCGGCTGGATCTCGGCATGATGCTTGGCCAGCTGGAGCATGGTCGCGCCGGACAATGTCGGGACGGCGAGGAAGAAGCTGAACTCGGCGGCTGTCTTGCGGTCGACCCCCATCGCCATCGCGCCGAGGATGGTCGCGCCCGAGCGACTGACCCCGGGGATCATCGCGAGGCACTGGACCAGGCCGACGACCAAAGATTGCTTGAGCGTGACATTGGCGACCCCCCCGCTTTCGGTCGGCCGTGCGAGATGCTCGACGGCGAGGATCGCGAATCCGCCGATGATCAATGCCCAGGCGACGATCATGGCATTGCCGAGCATCGTCTCGATCTGGTCGCCGAACGTGAGGCCGAGCACTACCGCCGGGACAAACGCGACGGCGAGATTGCGGACGAAGCGCCATGCCGCAGCCTCGCGCTTGACGAGGCCCACCGCGACGTCGCGGAAGGTGCGCCAGTAAAGCACCAGGATGGCGAGGATCGCGCCGGGCTGGATGGCGATGTTGAACAGGGCCCATTGGTCGGCGTCATAGCCCATCAATTCGGTGGCGAGGATCAGATGGCCGGTCGAGGAGACGGGGAGATATTCGGTCACCCCCTCGACGATGCCGAGGATGATGACCAGCAGGATTTCGGGCATCGGCTAGTTCATCGCCCGGGGCGTAGCGCGAGCGGCGAAGCGGCCGCCTTCGCGGAACCGGCCGAGCCATTCGGGGGCGACGCCTGCAAGCGGCACCGGGTCGATGCCGAACGCCTTGAGGCCGGGTGCCTTGGCGCCGACGACATTGTCCGACTGGAGCGAAATCCACTGGTCCCGGGTCAGCGGGGCGCCGGGCAGGAAGCCGAAGCGCGACATCAGGCTGGCAGCGAAATCAGGCATGTCGACCAATTCGGTCGACTGGACGGCGGCGGCGGCGATCGCGGCGGTGAGGGCGCGCATGGTCATCACCTGCGGCCCGCCAATCTCGTAGGTCTTGGCGCGGTGCTTGGCGGGATCGAGCGTGGCGGCGGTGATCGCCGAAGCCAGGTCGCGGACATAGACCGGCTGGAAGCGGGTGTTGGGCGCGATCACCGGATAGAGAGGAAGCATCGCCAGTAGCCCGGCGAAACGGTTGGTGAGCTGGTCCTCGGGGCCGAACACCAGGCTCGGGCGGATGATCGTCGCAGCGAGGAAGGCGGCGCGGACCGCTTCCTCGCCATCGCCCTTCGATTGTGCATAGCGCGACGCGCCGTGCGGATCGGCGCCGATCGCGGAAATGTGGACCAAAGTGGTCGCGCCCGCGGCTTTGGCGGCGGTGGCGACATGGCCCGCGCCAGTGGCGTTCACCGCGTGCATGCCGCCGCCCATGATCGCGACGAGGTTGATCACCATATCGGCTCCGGTGACCGCGGCGGCGACACTGGCGGCATTGGTGACGTCGGCCCGGACGATGTCTATCTGCCCCATCCCGCCCAAAGGCATGAGAAAGTAGGCCGACTTGGCGTCGCGCTGGGCAACGCGGACTCGAATGTTCGCTCCATTGGCGCCGCTTTTGAGCAACATCTCGCACACATAGCGACCGACGAATCCGCCGCCGCCGAAGACGGTGACGAGGCGAGGGGTGTCATCAAGCATGGCGATGTCCCTAGCCTTGGGCGTTGGACGTTGACAAGCCGAGCCGCGCCCATCTAAGCGCCGCCGCCTACCGAAGAGACGACCTAATGTGCCCAGGTGGCGGAATTGGTAGACGCACCAGCTTCAGGTGCTGGCGCTCGCAAGGGCGTGGAGGTTCGAGTCCTCTCCTGGGCACCATTTC
>JBDSOV010000134.1:0-5718 GCA_039914575.1 Sphingomicrobium sp. | reverse complement strand
GGCGCAATGCCAATCGGCCCGAGGGCGGCCTCGGCCCCGACGGCCCGGTGATGCCGCAGCGGGTGATCGACAAGCCGCCGACCGCCGAATTGCGCCCGGGCCAAAAGGACGAAGACAGCCTGCCGCCATACGCTTTGCTCGACCGGATCCTCGAGGCGCTGGTCGAGGATGAGAAATCGGTCACCGAAACCGCCGCCATCACCGGCGCCGCCGAAGCGCTGGTGGCCGACATCGAGAAGAAATTGCTTCGCGCCGAATATAAGCGCCGCCAGGCCCCGCCGGGGGTCAAGATCGGCACTCGCAACTTCGGCCGCGACCGCCGCTACCCGATCACCAACGCCTTCCTGTCGGGAACATCATGACCGTCACCACCCGCTTCGCCCCGTCGCCGACCGGGCGCCTCCATGTCGGCAATATCCGCACCGCGCTGCATAATTACTTGCTCGCCGCGCAGGATGGCGGGCGGTTCCTGTTGCGGATCGACGATACCGATGCCGACCGCAGCCGCGAGGAGCATGTCGACGCAATAATCGCCGATCTCGACTGGCTCGGGCTGACCCCCGCCGCCACCTTTCGCCAGTCGGAGCGGTTCGCCCTCTACGACCGCGAGTTCGAGAAATTGCGCGCTGCGGGCCGGGTCTACGCCTGCACCGAAACCCCCGAAGAACTCGATATCCAGCGCAAAATCCTGCTCGGGCGCAAGCTGCCGCCCATCTACCAGCGCAAACCCGACGATGCACCGGTGCCCGATGACGTCGCCCCGCACTGGCGGTTCAGGCTCGATCATGGCGCGCCGATCGAGTGGGACGATCTCGTCCGCGGCCACCAGAAGTTCTATCCGGCGTTGCTCAGCGATCCGGTGATCCGCCGCGCCGACGGCAGCTGGCTGTACCTGCTGCCGAGCGTGATCGACGATATCGACCTCGCCATCAGCCACGTCCTGCGCGGCGAGGATCATGTCACCAACAGCGCGGTACAGCTGCAGATGTTCGCCGCTTTAGGCACTGCGCCGCCAAAGCTGGCCCACGAAGCCTTGCTGGTCGCGGCCGAGGGCAAATTGTCCAAACGGCTCGGTTCGTCGGGGGTCGATGCGCTGAAGGAAGCGGGGATCGAGCCGATGGCCTTGAATTCGTTGCTCGCGCGGCTCGGCACTTCGCAGCCGGTCGAGGCCAGGGCTAGTCTCGCCGAGCTTGCCGAGGGGTTCGACCTCGCCACCTTCGGCCGCGCCCCGGCGCATTTCAATGTCGCCGAAGTCGAGCAGCTCAACATGAAATTGCTCCACCATTTCGACTTTGACGCCGTCGCGAACCGCCTGCCCGCGGGGATGGGTGAGGCCGACTGGCTGCTGCTGCGCGGCAATGTCGATCATCTCGCCGAGCTGGCCGACTGGCTGCCGGTGCTCGACGGAGATTTGCCCGCGCCGAGCATCGCCGAAGAGGATCGCGACTTCCTGGCCGCGGCCGCGTTGATTGCCGCCGATCTCGACTGGTCGGCCGACCCGTGGCCAGCGCTGGCCGAGGGTTTGAAATCCGCCACCGGCCGCAAGGGCAAAACCCTGTTCCATCCGCTACGCCTCGCGCTGACCGGTCGCGAGTCTGGGCCCGAAATGGCGCCCCTCCTAAAACGCATCGGCCGCGACCGGGCCCTCGCCCGCCTAACCGCCGCCTCCGCCAGCAGCTAACCCTCATGCTGCACCGCAGCGACGAAACTGTTTGCTCAATCAATGTTATGATGTATCGTCGCTCGCATCAACGATGGAGGTGACGATGCTCGCTTATGCTCCCCGCCCCGAATCCAGAAAGCTCCGCCCCGCGACGCTCGGTCTGATCATCCTCGGACACGCCGGCATGCTCGTGCTGGTGATGACCGCCCGGTCCGGGATTGTCCCCCAATATCCGTTCACGCCGACCGTTGTCACCCTGGTTCCCGAGCCTCCGCCTCCGCCCGCCGTCGAACCGCAGGCCCAGCCCAAGCCGAGTCCTTCGATATTCACCACGGTCAAGCCGATCGTGCCGCCCCCGATCCCGCAGGGTCCGAGTGTCGCGGCCGATCCTTACCCGCTTCCACCGCTTGGGCCGGTCGCGGGCACCGGCATCGCGCCAACGCTGCCCGCGCTCGATCCGCCGATCGTCCGCACTGGCCCGCGCTTCGCTACCGTCGGTGACGCGATCCGCCCGCCGTACCCGATCTCGAAGCGCGAGAGCGGCGACGAGGCCAGCTTGCGCCTCCGCCTGACCATCGACGAACGCGGGCGGGTGGTCGCGGTCGATCCGGTCGGTCGCGCCGATCCGACCTTTCTCGAGGCGGCTCGACGGCACATATTGCGCGCGTGGCGCTACCGGCCGGCGTTGGAGGGGGCGAAGGCGGTGCCGTCGACCACCACTATCACGCTCAAGTTCGAGCTCGGTGCTGCCTGACCCTCGGGCCTGATGACCCCCAGGGGCGGGGCTGGCGATCATCGCCGCCCCGCACTATCTTGGTTGCCATGGCCATCCTGCCCCCCGTCTCCAGTCCGCGCACCGCGCTCAGGGATTTCCTTGCGGTGTTTCGCCACGGCGACAATCGCGACCGACTGCTCGGCCTGACCCTGTCGGTGCTGGTGACGATCATCATCCTGATCCTGTTCGTCGTCGATTCGCAGATCAACACCGCCCCGCCGCCGCAAATCACGTACGTCCAGGCCTACAAGCCCGGGCGGACCGATGCCGACATCATCGCCGACCAGAAGAAGGATGAGGCCAAGCGCGTCGCGGCGGCCAAGGAGCGGCAGCGCCAGTTCCAGAAGCTGGAAAAGCGGCTCGGCATTGAGTGACGCCAATTTTATGGCCGAAGCGATTGCGCTCGGGGCGGCGGCGCGCGGCAGCACCGCGCCCAATCCCAATGTCGGCTGCGTCATCGTATCGGGCGGGACCATCGTCGGACGCGGAGAGACCCGGCCCGGCGGCCGCCCCCATGCCGAAGCGACCGCGCTGTCGAACGTCGGCGATGCCGCGCGCAGCGCAACCCTCTACACCAGCCTCGAGCCCTGCGCCCACCGTAGCCGGCGCGGCCCAACCTGCGCCGCGCTGATCGCCACCGCCGAAATCGCCCGAGTCGTGATCGCCATCGAGGACCCCGATCCGCGCACTGCGGGACAAGGCACGGCGATGCTTCGCGATGCCGGGATCGACGTCGCGATCGGGGAGGGCGCAAAGGCCGCGCGCCGCTCGATGGCCGGCTATCTCACCCGGCTCGCGCTCGGCCGTCCGCGGATCACGCTCAAGCTGGCGCTGTCGATCGATGGCAAGATCGCGCTGCCCTCGGGCGAATCGAAATGGATCACCGGCGAGGATGCCCGCGCCCACGTCCATCTTGAGCGCGCGGCGAGCGACATGATTCTCGTCGGGCGCGGTACTTACCTCGCCGATCAGCCGGGGCTCGACGTTCGCTTGCCGGGGCTCGAGGAACGCAGCCCGCGCCGCGCCTTGCTGACCCGGGGCGCTGCGGTCGACGGCTGGGAAACCCTTTCTTCTCCGCACGATGTCCATCGACTTCATGACGTCAACGATCTTTTGGTCGAGGGCGGATCGGCCACCGCCACCGCCTTCCTCTCGGCCGATCTGGTCGACCGGATCCTGATCTACCGCGCCCCGATCCTGGTCGGCGAGGGCAAGAACAGCGTCGGCTACATCGGCCTTGACGCCATTGCCGACGCCCACGGACGGTGGCGGAATGAGGATGGCCGCCATCTCGGTGTCGATCGCCTCGAAGTTTACGAGCGGGTGCGGGCTTGACGACGAGTCCCTCGACTACGCTCGGGACGAACGGCTAAAGGCTATTCCCAAACCTATTCAAATCGAGCGGATCCCCAAATCCGTTTGTCTCGAGCGAAGTCGAGACACGTCGCGCTGCCGGGAGTAAACCCTGACCATGTTCACCGGAATCATCACCGACATCGGCACCGTCCGCTCGGTCGAGCAGCGCGGCGATCTGCGCCTGACGATCGCGTGCCGCTACGACCCCGCGACGATCGATCTTGGCGCCTCGATTGCCTGCTCGGGGGTGTGCCTGACGGTGGTCGATAAGGGGGCCGACTGGTTCGCGGTCGATGTCAGCCACGAGACCGTTTCACGCACCGCATCTGCCCTTTGGAAAGAGGGCGCGCGGCTTAACCTTGAACGAGCGTTGCGGATGGGTGACGAGCTTGGCGGCCACCTCGTCACCGGCCACATCGACGGCACCGGCACGGTGCTCGGCACGCTCCCCGACGGCGCCTCGACCCGGATCGACGTCCAGGTTTCGCGCGGCCTTGGTCGCTTCATTGCCGCCAAAGGCTCGGTCACGCTCGATGGCGTGTCGCTGACCGTCAACCAGGTGACCGACGCGGCCGAAGGCACGCAATTTGCGATCAACCTCATTCCCCACAGCGCTGAGCACACCACATTGGGATCGCTGTCAGCCGGAGAGTCGCTAAATGTCGAGATTGACGTCCTCGCTCGGTATCTGAAGCGTCTCGAGGAATCGCGTTTCACAGTATAAAATGTGATACCGCCCCTTTAAATATCACATTGCAATGTGATATTGGGGGGCTATGGCCTCGGATCTCATGGAACGGCTCAACGCCGTCATTGCCACTGGAGAAGTCAGCCGCGCTGGGCTTGCCCGCGCCGCCGGTCTCCACCCCAATAGCCTGCGCAAGCTCGGTTCGGATGAGTGGAACCCGACTGCCGATACCTTGGGCAAGCTTGAGAAATTGCTGCTCGCCGGCAATGCCGAGGTGCTGGTCGGACCAGAGGTGATCATCAACGAGGCGCGCAACGGGCGGATGTTCATCCTGGTCGACGATGATGATCGCGAAAATGAGGGCGATCTGGTCATTCCCGCGCAAATGGCGACCCCCGACGCAATCAATTTCATGGCGCGCTACGGTCGCGGGCTGATCTGCCTGGCTTTGACAAAGGAGCGGATCGACCAATTGGGCCTCGCCCCGATGGCGGCGGTCAACGGCACGAGCTTGGAAACCGCCTTCACCGTCTCGATCGAGGCGCGCGTCGGCGTCACCACCGGAATCTCCGCCGCCGACCGCGCGCGCACCGTCGCCGTGGCGATCGACGCCAATAACAATTCCGATGCCCTGGTCTCGCCCGGCCATGTCTTTCCGCTCGTCGCGCGGCCCGGTGGCGTTCTCGTCCGCGCCGGCCATACCGAGGCCGCGGTCGATGTCGCGCGGCTCGCCGGGCTCAATCCGTCCGGCGTGATCTGCGAAATCATGGGCGACGACGGCACTATGGCGCGGCTCGACCAGTTGATGGACTTTGCGCGGGCCCACGGCCTCAAGATCGGCACTATCCGCGACCTCATCGCTTACCGTTTGCGCCAAGACCATATGGTCGAACGGGTTGCCGAAAGCGCTTTTACCAGTCGCTCGGGCGCAAGCTGGCAGGCGCAAGTGTTCCGCGATTCGGCCAGCGGCGATGAGGAACTGGCTTTGGTCCACGGCGTCATCCGCCCCGATTCGCCGACGCTCGTTCGGATGCATTCGATCGACCTGTTCGCCGATTTGCTGGGCGAAGCATCGTCCCGCGCCGGCCTGCTCGACGGCGCGATGGCAATGATCGAGGGCGAAGGCAGCGGGGTGATCGTCGCGCTCCACGCCGCCGCGCCCGGATCCTTGTCGCGCGCCACCGATTTGCGCTCGGGCAAGCCCAGCCAATCAACCCCGGAGCTTCGCGGCTACGG
>JBDSOV010000108.1:0-8171 GCA_039914575.1 Sphingomicrobium sp. | reverse complement strand
TCAATCGGCGAAGGCGCGCTCGAAATCGGCGACCGCCACAGCGGGGTCATCATTGCCCCACACCGCCTGGCAAACCGCGATGAAATCGGCCCCCGCGGCGACCAAAGGCGCGGCATTGACCGGGGTGATCCCGCCAATCGCAACGCTGGGAATTTCGGTGATCGCCGACCACCAGCTGAGGATCTGCGGATCGGGGCGATAATGCGACGGCTTGGTGGTGGTCGGGTAAAAAGCGCCGAACGCGACATAATCGCACCCCGCCTCCCCCGCTTCCATCGCCAGGTGGCGGCTGTCGTGACAGGTGCGCCCTATCTGTGCGGTCGGGCCAAGCAAGACGCGCGCTTCACGCGGGTCGTCGTCGGACTGGCCGAGATGGACCCCGTCGGCGCCTAGCCGCTTGGCCAGCGCCATGCTGTCGTTGACGATGAAGGCGACGTCATGATCGGCGCAGATCATCTGAAGCGGCTCGGCGAGGCGGGCGAGTTTATGCTCGTCGATGTCCTTGACGCGCAACTGGAAGGCCGCGACCGGGCCCCCGCCAAGCGCCGCCCGTAGTCGGTCAGGAAAGGCACCGCCAACCTCCTGCGGGCTGATTAGATAGAGTTTGCACGGTTCGGTGCGCTTGGGCGCACGGAAGCGCGATAGGTCGACATCATCTTCGTTCATGGCGCGCTCATTAGCGAAGCAGGATGGATCGTCCAATGAAACACATCTTTTCCTTTGCCGCCGCGCTCGCGCTCAGCGCTTGTGCGACCACGTCGGACACCATGCCGATTATCGATCCTCCGATCCGCCTCGACGGCCTCGCGTCCTTTGGGCAGCCGACCCGCGTGGGCGCGGTGGTGGTCACGCCGCTGGTATTGGTCGAGGACAGCCGCTGCCCGATCAATGCGCGCTGCGTGTGGGCCGGGCGGCTGGTGCTCAAGACCCTGATCGACGGCGCCGGCTGGCGCGAGACGGTCGATCTGACGCTCGGGCAGCCTGTTGCGACCCACGGCGCGGGCCTGGCACTGGTTTCGGCCGAGCCGGGCAAGATCGCCGGCGCCGCGCCAGCGCCGCCGGCCAGCCTGTTCGGCTTCGAGGCGCGCTAGCCCCGATCCCACTCGATTGTTGCCGACGGTTGTGAGAAAGCCCGCGCGACACCGCCGAGGCGAACCGACGTGACGAGTGACCAAGTGCCGATCGACCAATTGCTGGCCGCCGCGCTCCGCGGTGAAGATGCTCGCTGGCCGTCGGGCTGGAGCGGAAGCGGCCGCGCTGCCCAAATCACCGAGCGCATCGCCTATCACGGTATCGCCGGGCTGATTGCCGGTGAAGCGCGGCGGCTGGGCGACTGGCCCGCCGACGTGCTTGCCGGGGTGCGCGAGCAGGCCATCGCGCTGGCGATGTGGGAATTGCGGCACAAAGCGGTGCTCGGCGAGCTGATCGCTGCGCTCGCCGACGCCAAGATCCTCGCGCTGCTGCTCAAGGGCACCGCGCTGGCCTATGACCTCTACCCCGCCCCGGCGAACCGCGCGCGCGGCGACACCGACCTGTTGATCGCCGAGTCCGACCTCGACCCGGCGCGGTCGATCCTTACGCGGCTCGGCTATCGCTGCCAGCCGCTCGACCAGGCGATCGCCAACGATCTCGCCTTGCAGGAAGTGTGGAGCCTGACGTGCGACGCCGGAACCCGGCATCACATCGACCTGCACTGGCAATTGCTCAACGCCCCGGCGCTGCGCGGGGTGCTCGCGTTCAGCGCATGCGCGGTCGATCCGCATCGCCTGCCCCTGCTGGCCCGGGACGCGCTGGCAATGAACCGCGTGCTGACCCTGCTCCACAGCTGCATCCACCGCGCGATGCACATCACCAGCCCCTATTTCGTCGGTGGCGTGACCTATTATGGCGGGGACCGGTTGATCTGGGGGAAGGACATCGACCTGCTGACCGACGCCTTGTCCGACACGGAATGGCAACGATTCAGCGCCGCCGCACTCGACCAGGGGGTGGCGAAAGTGTGCCTCGACGGATTGCTGATGGCCCGGCGCTGGCTCGGGACCGCAGTCCCGCAGCCGGTGATCGATGCGCTTGGCGCGGCGGGCGCGGAGCCACCTTCGGCCTATCTCCTCGACTCGCGCCAGATGGGGCGGGCGTGGCAGGATCTGCTCGCGATCCGCGGCTGGCGGCGGAAACTCGCTTATCTCGCGGTGCGCGCCTTGCCTTCGCCAAGCTTCATGCGTGGTAAATATCCCGAGCTCGCGCGCTGGCCGGTGGCCGTGCTCCACGGGCGGCGGATGGTCGACCTGGTCCGTCCGCGACCCGGCCCAAAGGCGCCGCGATGAGCGGGATTTGCGGAGTATGGGCGTTCGACGGCGGCGATCCGGACCTGGGGCCGGTCCTTGCCCAGCTCGAGCGGCGCGGGCCGGACGGCACGCGGCAATGGCGGGACGGGCCGGTCGCGCTCGGCCATACCTTGCTGGCGACGACCCCCGAGGGGCTGGTCGAACAGCTTCCGCTGACCGATCAGGCCAGCGGCTGCACCATCACCGCCGACGCGCGGCTCGACAATCGCGACGAGCTGATCGCCACGCTCGACCTTAATGGTGAAACGCGGACGATCGGCGACGGCGAACTGATCCTGCGCGCTTACCTCGCGTGGGGCGAGGATTGCCCCAAGCATTTGCTCGGCGATTTCGCCTTCGCCATCTGGGATCCGCGCGAGCAAAGGCTGTTCTGCGCGCGTGACCATATGGGCATGCGGCAGTTGATCTATCACCATGCGCCGGGTCGGCTGTTCGCCTTCGCTACCGAAGCGGACGCGTTGGTCGCGCATGTCGATGTTCCGAAGCGGATCAATGACGGGCGGATCGCGGATTATCTTGACAATCTGGAAGGGCTTGATCTCACCTCGACCTTCTTCGAGGGCCTTCACCGCTTGCCGCCAGCGCATGTCCTGGTTGTCACCAATGAGACCGTGACCGTACGACCATACTGGCGATTGCGGCCGCCACCCGAACTTAAGCTCGGCTCGGACAAGGCGTATGATCAAGCCTTCCTCGAAATTTTCACCAAGGCCGTGCAATGCCGCCTCCGCAATGCTGGACCAGTCGGCGTGCTGCTATCGGGGGGAATTGATTCCAATGCCGTCGTCGCGGTCGCCGCGCCGTTGCTCGCCGCCGAGCACAAAGGGTCGTTGCGCACCTATTCCGGCATCGGACCGGACGCCGGCGAATGCGCCGAAACTCGGGCCATCAAGGCCGCGATTCGGCGGGCCGATCTAACCGCGACCTTGATCGATTATAGCCGGCTTGGCGGAACACTCGACGAATTGGTCAGGATGGCCAAGGAATGCGCCGAACCGTTCGACGCTCCGATGACTTTGCACCGGGCTGCTTATCTCGAGGCCCGACGAGACGGGACGAAAATCGTCCTCGACGGCGTTGGCGGCGACCTCGTGCTCGAACCGGGGAATGTAGTCGCAGAATTGATCGCGAAAGGGCAACTAACTGAAGCACTACGCGAATCCGCCTGGCGAAAGAGATCCTTCCGCGGCGGCGTTGCCGCGGCAAGGCAATTCATCGCGAGTATCCGGGCCTTGGCGATGCCCAAGGCGATTCGCCATTTGCGGCGACGGTTGGACTGGGGTCTTGACGACCGCCTCGCCCTAGCCGGCCGGACTTTGATCAATCCCCTGTTGGTGCGCAGTGCGGACCTGCCACAGCGGCGGAAGCAGTTTCGCAACCACATAACGACCGGAATCCCGTTTGGCCCCGACTATCGGGTGGATGCGATCACCCACCCCCACCTTATAGTCGGTCGCGAACGGTATGACCGGGTCGCATCGGCGTTGGGAATCGAGCCACGCGATCCGTTTCTTGACCTGCGACTGATAAGCTTTTGTCTGTCGCTGCCGCTCGAGCAATTGCATCGAGGGCGCTACACCAAGGCAATCCTGCGCCGCGCAATGGACGGAATCGTTCCGGCCGAAGCCATCTGGCGGAGAGGGAAAGAGCATGTCGGATGGCAATTTACCCAGCAATTGTTGCCATGGCTCGATCCTGAAACAGCCTGCGACCAACAAATGCTCGGTCGCTACGTGAATTTGCGCGACTCTAGGCGATTGAATCGAAACGCGGGGAGGCCCATAGACAGGCTGAGGTGGTACGAGATATGTGTGTTAAGTTGTTGGCTTGCTAGGAACATACCTTCGGAACAGCCGTTTGCGGATCAGGGAGAATAGTATGAGCACGCGCGTATCGAACCAGAACCTGAAATCCCCCGCATATTCTGCGCCAAAGCTGGCCGTTTACGGCGTAGTAACACAGTTGACCGCGAGTGGGTCGAAGAGCTCGCTTGAAAGCAATGGCGGGACTTGCTTAGACGGCAACAACAACAAGAACCGCTGCTAGTCCGCGATCTGCCCTGTCCTGTCGAGCGACGAATGCCTTGGCGACAACATTGGCTTGCTACTGATAATTTCGACTACGTGACGGACCTCGCTTGGCAGCCGAATGAGGAAATGGTTTGGCGTGACCCGGTCGGGTCACTGACGGTATCGCGGGTCGGGCATCACTCCCATCGCCGCTATCGCTTGCGTCCTGGCGACTGGATGTTTGTCGATATTGTCAGCGACGACCAATTTTTCTCGAGCGCGCGCGTTGGCACCTCGAAAGTTAACTGTGAACATTTTGTGGCCGATCAGGTCGTTCCCAGGTTGCTTGCGCATCAAGGCTATTTAGTCCTCCATGCTGGCGCGATCGAGCAACGCGATGGCGCAATATTGCTGGTCGGTGCATCCGGCCTCGGCAAATCAACCCTGTCATCGAGCTTTACGAACGCCGGGTGGCCTCTCCTCGGCGACGATGCAATCGTGATATCGACGCCCGGTTCCCGGCCCCACGCCCAAGCCGTCTATCGCAGCCTGAGGCTCCTGCCAGACTCAATAGCGGCGCTGTCGCCGCCGATGTACTCCGCCACGCCGATGGCAGATTACAGCAGCAAGCAGCGGCTCGACGTGCCCATTGGACCGGAATCGCCGCTTCCCGTTCGGGCGACCTTTATCTTGGCGCCGGCTCGTGCGGATTCACTGATTGAGCTTCGCCAACTCAGCATCGCCAATGCCTGCATGACCTACATCGAGAACAGTTTCGCGCTTGATCCTTCGGATACGGCCCAGGCCCGTCAACGGATGGAGCAGGCCAGCGCCCTCGCCCGTCAGGTGCCAGCTTTCGAAATTACCTACCCCCGCGATTATTCGCGATTGCCCGAGGTGCGTCAGGCGATCCTTGACCAGGTCGCTTCCCTGGAACCGGCATGACCGACATTCTCAATCGAGACCTCATCCCCTCGCCCGACGCCGCGACCAGCGCTGTGGGGGACGAGACGGTCATTCTGCACCTCGTCAACGGCACCTATTACGGGCTCGATCCGGTCGGCACGCGGATCTGGGCATTGCTCAAGGACGGGCTCGCCCCGCCCGAGATTTGCCGGCGGATCGCCGATGATTATGGGGTCGATCTGGCAGTGATCGAGGCCGATGCGCGCACGTTCCTGAAGGAGCTCGAAGTGCAGGGCATCGTGGTCGATGGCTAGCGTCGTGCGGCGACTGGCCAGGCTCGATCGGGCGACATTGACCGACCTTGCCCGCGCCGCGTTCGAGCTCGGGCTCGCCCGGTTGCGCCTTGGGTCACAGCACGCCCGCGCGCTGATCGCGGCGGCGCCCGCGGTTATTGTCAAGCTCGACGCGCGCCAAGCAGGGCTGGTCGAGCGCGTTGCGTTCTTCATTCCCCGCGTCGCGGCGCGACTGCCGTGGCGCACCGATTGCCTGGTTCAGGCGCTCGCGGCACAGCGCTGGCTGGGGCGCAACGCGATCGCGACCACACTGACCCTCGGCGTGCAGCGCGACAAACCATCCGATTTCGAAGCCCATGCCTGGCTGACAGCCGGCGACCGCATCGTCACCGGGGGCGATATCAGCGGCTACGTGCCCCTCACCCGACCTTAGCTCGCCGACGCGGCGCAAATCTGGTCGATCGCCTTGCCCAGCGCGGCGTCGAATTGATCGTCGCTCATGTCGGCGCGCAGGTCGGACAGCAAGGCGCGGCTGAAGCTGGCGATCATGCCGCGGTTTTTGTTGAGTTGAACGCACGCCTCGTCGCGGCTGAAGCCGCCCGACAAAGCGACGACGCGGGCGACCCGCGGATGATCGACCAACGGGGCATAAAGGTCGGGCCTGACCGGGATCGACAGCTTGAGCATCACCTGCTGCCCTTCCGGCAGGCGATCGAGCTCCGTGCGCAGTGCGACAAGCAGGAGATTTTCGCTGGCCTCGCGATCGGCGCTGGTGATGTTCACCTCGGGCTCGATGATCGGCATCATGCCCTTGGCGATGACCCGCGCTGCCATCTGGAACTGCTGCGCGACCAGCACGGCGATACCCGCCTCATTGGCCGAATTGATCACCGAGCGTTCCTTGGTGCCGAACACGCCGAGCGATTTCGCGCGGTCGAGCAAGGCGTCGAGTGCCGGGACCGGCTTCATTAACTGGACGCCATTTTCCTCGACCTCGAGCCCCTGGTCAATCTTGATGAACGGGACGATGCCCTTGTCGATCAGCGCCTGCGGAGTGGCCACGCCGTCGACCATGCCAACCATTGTCCGCTCGAACAGGATCGCGCCGATCACCTTGTCGCCGGCGAAAGCGGGCGAGCGGATGACCCGCGAGCGCATGGCGTGGATCAGCCCGTACATCTCCTCGTCGTTAGACCAACTGCCCTCGGCGATGCCGTAACCGGCCAGCGCCTTGGGGGTCGACCCGCCCGACTGGTCGAGCGCGGCGATGAAGCCCTTGCCGGTCTTGATTTGGGTGAGCATGTCGGAGGGGTTCATCGAGATATCCTGTGGGCTGGAATTAGCGGGAAAGGGCGGCGACGCCGGGAAGCGTCCGGCCTTCCATCCATTCGAGGAAGGCACCGCCGGCGGTCGAGACGAAGGTGAAGTCGGCGGCCACGCCGGCCAAATTGAGTGCGGCGACGGTGTCCCCGCCCCCGGCCACCGAGACCAGGCTGCCGCCTTCCGTCAGCGCGGCGGCAGTTTTCGCCAGCGCGACGGTGGCGGCGTCGAACGGCGGTGTTTCGAACGCGCCGAGCGGGCCGTTCCACACCAAGGTGCGGCAATTCTTGAGCACGTCGGCGAGCGCCTCGACCGCCGCCGGGCCGATGTCGAGGATCATCTCGTCAGGCGCGACTTCGTGTACGTTCACGGTGCGAACATCATGTGGATTGGGCTCGAATTTGGTCGCGACGACGACATCGTAAGGGAGGTGAATGGTGCAACCGGCCGCTTCGGCGCATTCGAAGATACTCTCCGCTTCGCCGAGCAAGTCTTTCTCGCACAATGATTTTCCAACCAGCACTCCGCGCGCGGCAAGGAAGGTGTTGGCCATCCCCCCGCCAATGATCAGATGGTCGACCTTGCCCACCAGATGGCCGAGCACGGCGAGCTTGGACGACACTTTGGCGCCGCCGACGACCGCAGCAACGGGGCGCTCGGGGTTGCCCAATGCCTTTTCGAGCGCCTTGAGTTCGGCCTCCATTGCGCGGCCCGCGTAGTTCGGCAGCAAATGCGCGATCCCCTCGGTCGAAGCGTGGGCGCGGTGAGCGGCGGAGAAAGCGTCGTTGACGTAGAGATCCCCGAGTGCCGCCATTCCCGCGGCCAATCCGGGATCGTTGGCCTCCTCGCCATCATGAAAACGGGTGTTTTCGAGGATCCCGATATTGCCCGGCAGCATCGTGGTCAGCGCCCGCGCCGCCTCGGGGCCCTGGCAATCCTCGATGAATCTAACCGAGCGGCCGGTCAGCTCGGCCAGCGGGCGGACCAGTTGCGCGGTCGACATGTCGGGGCGATTTTCGCCCTTCGGCCGGCCGAAATGCGACAGCAACAGGACGATCGCGCCTTTGTCGGACAGTTCGAGCACGGTCGGCAGCAGGGCGCGGAGCCGCGTATCGTCGGCGACGGAGGCGCCGTTCATCGGCACATTCAAATCGACCCGCACCAGCACGTTCTTGCCGGTGAGATCGTCGGGGAGGTCATCGAGGGTGTTGAAGCCGGGCATTTCAGCCGAGCTTGGCCATCGCACCCGCGGTATCGACCATGCGGTTCGAGAAGCCCCATTCATTGTCATACCAGCT
>JBDSOV010000098.1:0-2929 GCA_039914575.1 Sphingomicrobium sp. | reverse complement strand
TTGCCGAAGCTGTTGGCGAGCTCGCTGTTGACGCGGTTGACGATCGCTTCGTGGCTGTAGCTGCCGTCCTGCCCGAAGCTGACCTCGCGCAGCAGGAAATAGCGTAGGGTATCGACCCCGTAGCGCGCCGCCATCGCCATCGGATCGACCGAATTGCCGGCGCTCTTGGACATTTTCTCGCCGGTCTTGGCGAGGATGAAGCCGTGGCCATAGACTTGGCGCGGCAGCGGCAAATTGGCCGACATCAGGAAGGCTGGCCAATAGACCGCGTGGAAGCGGACGATGTCCTTGCCGATCAGATGAACATCGGCCGGCCAGAAGCGGGCAAAATCACCGACCTTTTCGGGATAGCCGACCCCGGTCATGTAGGTGGTCAACGCATCGACCCAGACGTACATCACATGGTCTGGCGAGCCCGGCACCTTGACGCCCCAGTCGAAGCTCGTCCGCGAGACGCTGAGGTCCCGAAGCCCGCCCTCAACGAAGCGCAGCACTTCGTTGCGGCGGCTTTCGGGCTGGATGAAGTCGGGATGGTCGCGATAGTGCGCCAGCAAGCGCTCCTGATACTTCGACAGGCGGAAGAACCAGCTTTCCTCCTTGGTCCATTCGACCGGCGTGCCCTGCGGCGACAATTTCTCGCCCCCCTCCCCGTCGGTCAGTTCTTTCTCTTCGTAAAATGCCTCGTCGCGGACCGAATAATAGCCTTCGTAGCGGTCGAGATAGAGGTCGCCGGCGGCTTCCATCGCTTTCCACAAGGCGATGCTCGCCGCCTCGTGACGCGGTTCGGTGGTCCGCACGAAAGCATCATAGCTAATATTAAGATCATCGCACATCTGCAAGAAACAGCTAGACATTTCGCTTGCGAACTCGAGCGTGTCCCGGCCTTCCCCGCGCGCCGTCTGGGCCATTTTGAGTCCATGTTCGTCGGTACCGGTGACCAGCCGCACGTCGCGGCCCTGCGCGCGGCGGAACCGCGCCATCGCGTCGGCGGCGATCGCCTCATAAGCGTGGCCGATGTGCGGCTTGCCGTTGGGATAGGAGATTGCGGTGGTGATATAATAAGGATCGCCCATGTGGCGGCCCTAACCGGACGCGCCTTCTGGGGCAACCGAAGCGAGGATCGTGCCGAGCTGGAAGACGGTGGCGCCGGGATCGAACGACAGGCGCGGCGCGAGCAGGCAGGTTTCGCGCGCGCGGTTGTACGCATCGAGTGCGCGCAGGCGAGCTGGCCCGTCGAGGATCCGCGCTTCGTCGGCGATCATCGTCGGGACAATCTGCAGGAATGCGGCATAGCGCTCGGTCGCCGCCTTGAGCGCCAGCGCCTGGGCCAGCCTGGAGCGGCGTTCGTTGACCGGATCGCCGACCCGCATGATCGCCAGCGCTTGCTCGTGCAGCGGAGCGAGGTCGAGCGCGGCATAAGACAAGGCCTTGCCCGGCGACCCCCCTGCCCGGCGCACCAGTTCGGCGACCTTCAACGCATCCGCTTCTGGCAACAGCCTGGGCAGGAGCGACGTCATGACGTCGTCGTCAAGGGGTTGAAATTCCAACGTTCTGCAACGTGACCGGATCGTCGGCAGCAGCCGTCCAGGAACATGGCTGACGAGCAGGAAGACACATTTGGCGGGCGGTTCCTCGAGCATCTTGAGCAAGGCATTGGCGGCCTCCTTTTCGAGGTCGTCGGCGGCATCGATCACCACTGCCCGCCAGTCCGACATCGCCGGGGTGACCGAGAACAGGTCGCCGAGTGTCCGCGCCTGCTCGACGCTGATGTTGCGCTGGAGAGCGGTGCCGGTCTTATTCTCTATCCGCTCGAGCAAGCGGAAATCGGGATGGCTGCCGGCGTTGATCAGATTCGCCGTCGGGTGGGTAGCGGGGGTGTCGATCCCGTCCCCGCCCGGTGCCGGCCCGGCCGCTTCGGCGAGCAGACGCATTGCAGCGGCGCGAGCAAAGGCGGCTTTGCCCAGGCCGCGCGGACCGGTCAGCAGCCAGGCATGGTGCATCGCGCCCCCGCGCCACGCGCCAAGGAAGCGTTCGATCGCCAAATCATGGCCGAGGATCACGGCAGCAAGTCGCCAAGCGCATAAAGCAAGCGTGCAGTGACGGTCGCGGCGGGGCCCGATGCGTCGATCAACTTGACCCGCGCCGGCTCGCGCTCCGCCATCGTCCGGAAACCTGCGTCGACCGCGGCATGATAGGATGGCGGCCGCGATCCGATGCGGTCGCCCGGGTGGCCATCGCGATTACGCGCCCGCGCCCCGGCCTCGGATTCGTCGAGCTGGAGGACGAGGGTGCGGTCGGGAAGAAAATCGAGGCTGCCGAAGCGGTGGAGATCTCGCACCGCCTCGAGCCCGAGCCCGCCAGCCTCGCCCTGGTAGGCCAGGCTGCTGTCGAGGAAGCGGTCGCTCACCACCCATTCGCCGCGACGGAGCGCAGGCTCGATGGTCTTTTCGACATGATCCGAGCGAGCGGCGGCGAACAGCAAGGCTTCGGCGCACGGGTTCCAGCGGGTTTCGTCGCCTTCAAGCAGCAATTTGCGGATCGCCTCGGCGCCGGGGCTACCGCCCGGTTCGCGGGTGACAAGCATGGTCAGCCCGCGACCGGTTAGTGCCTCGGCCAGAGCATCGAGCTGGGTCGATTTGCCGACCCCTTCCCCGCCCTCGAGGCTGATGAAGCGACCGCGCGCCATTTACGCCATCCCGAGCATTTGCTTGAACCCGATCCAGATCCGCCCGAAAAAACCGGCTTCGCCAACTGCTTCGGCGGCGACCAGGGGCATCACTTGCTCACCCGAATCGGCGGTGGTGACGATCAGATCGGCGATATGGTCGCCTTTGTTGAAGGGCGCTTTCACCGGCCCCTGATAGCGCACCTTCATCGAGGTGACCTTGGACAGGATCCCCGCCGGGATGGTGACCGCCAGATCGCGCGG
>JBDSOV010000085.1:0-8338 GCA_039914575.1 Sphingomicrobium sp. | reverse complement strand
ACCCTCGATCCTGAACCCGAGCCGCTCAAGGATCGCCACCTGCTCGGCCTCGGGCACATCGATTCCGCCCAGCGTGGCGGCCCGCTTGGGCAGGAACGCGACGCGCTTTGCTTCGACCGGCGGCGCACCGGCGCGAGTCGCGCGGCTCGCCTCGCCACCGCAAATGTCGAGGATCAGCTTGGTCAGGATGGCCAGGCCATCGTCAAGGAAGGCCGGATCGACTCCGCGCTCGAAGCGGCTGCGCGCGTCGCTGGTCAGGGTCAGCGCCTGGCCGGTCTTGGCAATCCGTTCGGGATTGAAATAAGCGACCTCGAGCAGGACTTGGTCTGTGTCGAGCGACACGCCTGAATGCTCACCGCCCATGATCCCGCCAATGTCGTGGACTTGCATGTCGTCGGCGATCACGGTCATCTCGGGGGTGAGCGCATAGGCCTTCTCGTTGAGCGCAACCACCGATTCGCGGTCGACCGCCCGCCGCGCCACCACTGCGCCCGACAATGTCTTGATGTCATAGGCGTGGGCAGGGCGGCCATGGTCGAGCATCACATAATTGGTGATGTCGACCAATGCCGAGATCGGCCGCTGCCCAGCCGCCTTGAGGCGCTGCTGCATCCAGTCGGGGCTAGCTGTATTGGTCAGCCCGCGCACGGTGCGTCCGTAAAAGGCAGGGCAACCCTCAAGATCCTCGATGCGAATCTCGATCGGGCAGTCGAAGCCCCCTTCGATTACCGGCACGTCGAGCGGTTTTAACGTGCCGAGCCCCGCCGCCGCCAAATCTCGCCCAATGCCGCGGACGCCCATGCAATCCTGGCGGTTGGGGGTGATCGCGACATCGAACACTGCATCGTCGAGCCCGGCAAAATCGGCGAAGCTCGCGCCGACCGGGGCGTCGGCATTCAGCTCGATGATCCCGTCATGATCCTCGCCGAGCTGCAATTCGCGCGCCGAACACATCATGCCGTTGGATTCGACCCCGCGGATCGCTGTCTTCTTGAGGATGAAGTCGCTGCCCGGAACGTAGGTTCCCGCACCGCCGAACACGCCGAGCATTCCGGCCCGCGCATTGGCCGCTCCGCACACCACCTGCACCGGCTCGCCGCGCCCCGTATCGACAGTCAGCACCTGAAGCTTGTCGGCCTGGGGGTGCCGCTCGGCCGTCAACACCTTGGCGATGACGAACGGTTTCAATGATTCGGCCGGATTATCGACGCTTTCGACCTCCAGCCCGATGCGCGTCAATGTTTCGGCCACGCTCGCCGCATCGGCATCAGTTTCGAGGTGATCCTTGAGCCAGGAGAGAGAAAACTTCATGCCCCGACTCCACCGCTCAGCGTGGGGACGTCGAGGAAGCGGAAGCCGTAATGCTTCATCCACCGCAAATCGCCGTCGAAGAAAGCGCGCAAATCATCCATTCCATATTTGAGCATCGCCAATCGATCGACCCCTGTGCCGAAGGCGAAGCCCTGCCATTCGTCGGGGTCGAGCCCGCACGCGGCGATGACCCGCGGGTGGACCATCCCCGAGCCGAGCACTTCCATCCAGCCTTCGGATCCGCCGACCACGCGGCGGGCTTTCTCGATCGACCAACCGACATCGACCTCGGCCGACGGTTCGGTGAACGGGAAATAGGAAGGGCGCAGTCGAAGTACGATGTCGTCGCGCTCGAAATACGCCTTGAGGAAGGTCTCGAGGGTCCATTTGAGGTGACCCATATGGATCCCCTTGTCGATCACCAGTCCCTCGATCTGGTGGAACATCGGGGTGTGGGTAGCGTCGCTGTCGCTGCGATAGACCCGGCCCGGCGCGATGATCCGGATCGGCGGCGGGGTCGACTGCATGGTGCGGATCTGGACCGGCGAGGTGTGGGTGCGCAGGACCATCGGCCCGGCTTCCGAAACAACGCCGTCACCCTCGACATAGAAAGTGTCATGCATCGCCCGCGCGGGGTGGGTTTCGGGAATGTTGAGCGCGGTGAAATTGTGCCAGTCATCCTCAATCTCGGGCCCCTCGGCGACCGCGAAGCCAAGATCGGCGAAAATCTCGGTCAGCTCGTCCATCACCTGGCTCACCGGATGGACCGAACCCCTGGGGGTTTCGCGCGAGGGCAAGGACAGGTCGACCCGCTCGGTCGCCAGCCGCCGGTCCAGCTCGGCGCTGTCCAGCGCATCCTTCTTCGCCGCCAGAGCCGCGCTGACCGCTTCCCGAAGCGCGTGGATCCTCGGCCCGCGCTCCTGCCTCTCCTCGGGGGACAGCGACCCCATCGTCTTGAGCAGAGCGGTGACTTCCCCCGCCTTGCCGAGCGCGGCGACGCGAAGCGCCTCGAGCGAAGACGCGTCGCCTGCCTCAGCAATTCGGGCTGTCCAATCGTGGCGAAGCGTATCGGGGTCAGTCGTCATGCCCAGCCTTTGCCAAGCCCAGCTAACAAAAGCAAAGGCGCCACCAAAAGCAAAGGTCGACGCGCGCCATTCCGGGGGACAGGGGCAAGCAGTCGGCCTCTCACCCGCTGACGAACGGGTAAGGTGAGATGGTTTTGCGCGAGGTATCGATCGCCAGCATTCGTCCGGCGGGCGGCGTGGCGCGGTCGGCGCAGTCGATCCGCGGGCAGATAGCGCAGGCCGGACCAACCGGGGTGACCGCCGGATTGCCGAAATCAACCCCGTCGGCACAATGCAATTTGTGGGCATGTTTGAGGTCGCAGCCGAGCCCGATCGCCTGTAGCCCGGTGGTCAGGCCGGTCTTGATCGGCCGTTCGATCGTTCGTGAGACGGTGAAGTAGCGCTGGCCGTCGGGGGTCTCGATCACCTGCGTCACCGCCTGCCCCGCGACCTGGAAGGCGGCGTGGAGATTCCACCGCGGGCAGGTCCCGCCGAACCGCGAGAAAGGGAAATTCTCGCCCGCATAACGCTTGGAAATATTCCCCGCCGGATCGACCCTGAGCATGAAGAACGGTACGCCGCGCGCCCCGGCCCGGCCAAGCGTGGTCAGCCGGTGCGCGACCTGTTCGACATTGGCGCCATAATCGCCGCACAATCGGTCGATCGAGTAACGATGTTCCTCGGCGCTTTTGAGGAAGCGGCCATAGGGCATCATGATCGCCCCGGCGGCATAATTGGCAAGGCTCATGTGGAGCAATTCGCCAATCCCCTTGTCGGGCGGCGCGGCGTCGGCGACCATCTTGGCGATCACGTCGGCGAATTCGACCAGGGCCAGCTGGTAAGCCAGCGCGAAGGTGCGATTCTCGGCGCGCAACAGCGACGATATCTGGAACAATCGCCGCTCGGGGTCGAACGCCTGGCTGCTATTGCCCAGCTCGGCCTGTGGCACCACCCGCGCGCTGATCCCCCACGCTTCCTTGAGCCGCCGCCGCAGCGGTTCGGCCATCGACAAGGGATCGCTCAGCGCCCCGCCCAAAGTCTCCGCCGCGGCTTCGAGCGCGGGATAATGGTTGCGATGCTGCTGGATATAATCGCGCACCCAATTTTCCGGGGTGACCAGCGCGCGCGCGTCGCCGCCGCTCGACAAATCGGGATTGCGGCCGACTTCCTTGAGCGCGGCATAGAGCCGGGCGATGGCGTCGGCGACCGACGGGCTATTGTGCGCCAGCTCGGCCAGTTCGTAGCGCGGCACGCCAAGGTCGCCGAGCAAGACGTCGGAGAAAATCTCGGCGAGTTCATCGGGGCCGGTGCGCGTTCCCCCGCCGGCGGCAAAGGTGCGGACGTCGATTTCATAGGTCTCGGCCAGCTTGAGCAGCAGCCCGGCGGTCACCGGCCGCTGATTACGCTCGAGATGGTTGAGGTAAGACGGACTGATCGCCAGCGTTGCCGCCATGTCGGTTTGCGACAGGTCGCGGTCGCGGCGTAGCCGGCGAAGTCGCGGGCCGAGAAACAGTTTGGCGTTGCTCATCGAGCGAAACTGTCAATCGCGCCCAGCAATCACAAGTCAATTTGTGACTAGCATACGCTTTTTGCCGCGACGGTTCAGCACTTCCGGGTGTTTGCTGCGCTGCGACACATAGCCAATTGCTTGAGGGATCGCCCGTGACACATTTTGACCAACTGGTTTCCGCCCCCACTGGCCGCTTTGATGGAATCACCCGCGGTTATGGCGCGGCTGAGGTCGAACGCTTGCGCGGATCGGTCGTCGTCGAGCACAGCCTCGCGCGGCGCGGCGCGAATCGACTGTGGGAAATGCTCAAGCGCGACGCGCCGGTGCGGGCGTTGGGCGCGGTCACCGGCAACCAGGCGATGCAACAAGTACGCGCCGGGCTCGACGCCATCTATTTGTCGGGCTGGCAAGTCGCGGCCGACGCCAACACCGCCGGCGCAATGTATCCCGACCAGTCGCTCTATCCCGCCAATGCCGGGCCCGAGCTGGCCAGGCGCATCAACAAGACTCTCCAGCGCGCCGACCAGATCGAGGTCAGCGAAGGCGGCGCGTCTCGCGACTGGTTTGTGCCGATCGTGGCCGATGCCGAGGCCGGGTTCGGCGGGCCATTGAACTGCTTCGAGATCATGAAGGCTTATATCGAGGCCGGCGCCGCAGCGGTCCATTTCGAGGATCAGCTCGCCGCCGAAAAGAAATGCGGCCATCTCGGCGGAAAGGTGTTGATCCCGACCCAGGCGCACATCCGCAACCTCGACGCGGCGCGGCTCGCCGCCGACGTGATGGGGGTGCCGACGCTGGTCGTCGCACGCACCGACGCCGAATCTGCCAAGCTGATCACCAGCGACGTCGATGAACGCGACCGCCCGTTTCTGACCGGCGAGCGCACCCCCGAGGGTTTCTTCCGGTTGAAGGACGGCACCGGGCTCGATCATTGCATCGCCCGCGGCCTGGCGTTCGCCGAGCATGCCGATCTGTTGTGGTGGGAAACCAGCAACCCCGACCTGGACGACGCCCGCAAATTCGCCGAGGCGGTGCACGCCAAATATCCGGGCAAGTTGCTGGCCTATAATTGCTCGCCCAGCTTCAACTGGGAAGCCAAGCTCGACAAGGCGACAATCGCCAAGTTCCAGCGTGAACTCGGCGCGATGGGCTACAAGTTCCAGTTCGTTACGTTGGCCGGCTTCCACAGCCTCAACCATGCGATGTTCGAGCTCGCCTCGGGCTATCGCGACGAGGGCATGACGGCTTACTCGCGGCTCCAGCAGGCCGAATTCGCCAGTGAAGCCGCGGGCTATACCGCCACCCGCCATCAGCGTGAGGTCGGCACCGGTTATTTCGACAAGGTCGCGCTGACCTTGTCGGCCGGCGCCTCGTCGACCACCGCGCTCGCCCAGTCGACCGAAGCCGACCAGTTCACCGCTGTTGCCGCCTGAAAAGGAGTGAAGATCATGGGACAAAGATATTGGGTTATCGGCGGCGAATATCGCGACTGCCAGTTTGACGAGGTCGTGCCCGGCACCGAGGAGATTTCGGGGCCGTTCCCCGATCCGACCCGGGCACGCACCGAATGGCAAAGGCTGACCTTCCGCGACCGCCTCGGCGCGACCACCCGCTACGTCATCACCCATGAGGCGCGTGCGTGAGCGAGGAGGTTCTCGAACGCATGGTCGAGGCGAGCCCGAGCAATCATCCGCGCGCCGGGGAGATACTCACCCCGGCCGCGCTCAATCTGCTCGGCGAAATTCACCGCCGGTTCGATCGACGCCGCCGCGACCTCCTCGCCGCGCGTTTGGCCGTGCAGGCGCGCTACGATGCGGGCGAGCTGCCCGACTTCCGCGCCGACACCGCCGCGATCCGCGCCGGCGACTGGACGGTCGCTCGCGCGCCTGACGACCTCCAGGATCGCCGAGTCGAAATCACCGGCCCGACCACCCGCAAGATGGTCATCAACGCGCTTAATTCGGGCGCGAAGACGTTCATGGCCGACTTCGAGGATTCGACCGCGCCGACGTGGGGCAATATCCTCGACGGCCAGGCTAATCTGATCGACCGCTGGCGCGGAACGCTCGCCTTCACCGATCCCGCGACCGGCAAGAGCTACAAACTCGGCCCCAACCCGGCGGTGCTGATCGTCCGCCCGCGCGGCCTGCACCTCGACGAGCGCCACCTGACCTTCGATGGCGACCCGCTGTCCGGTGCGTTCGTCGATTTCGCGCTCTACCTGCTCCATAATGCCGCCGCCGCGCGCGCCGCCGGTTCGGGCGCTTATTATTACCTCCCCAAACTCGAATCGGGTGAGGAAGCGGCGCTGTGGAGCGACGTCATCGCCTTTGCCGAGGAGCGCATCGGCCTTCGCCACGGATCGACCCGCGTTACCGTGCTGATCGAGACGATCGATGCCGCCTTCCAGATGGACGAGATTCTCCACGCGCTGAAGGACCATATCGTCGGGCTCAATTGCGGCCGCTGGGATTATATCTTCTCGACCATCAAGCGCATCGGGCGGAGCCACAAGCGTCTCACCCCCGATCGCGCCGCCATGACCATGGATAAGGCCTTCCTCGCGGCTTACTCGCTGCGCCTGATCGACACCTGCCACCGCCGCGGCGCGCATGCGATGGGCGGGATGGCGGCGCAGATTCCGGTCAAGGACGATGATGCGGCCAATCGCGTCGCCGTCGCCAAAGTCCGCGCTGACAAGGAGCGCGAGGTTCGCAACGGCCACGACGGCACCTGGGTTGCGCACCCCGCGTTGGTCGCGGTGGCGATGGAGGCCTTCGCCGTCATGCGCGGCCCCAACCAGCTCGACCACCGGATTGCCGACCTTCCGACCCGCGAGGCGATGCTCGAAATTCATCCCGGCGTCCGCACCGAGTCCGGCGCGCGCGAGAATATCCGCGTGGCCACGCAATATATCGCCGCCTGGCTCGGCGGGCGCGGCGCGGTGCCGCTCTATAACCTCATGGAAGACGCCGCGACCGCCGAAATCTGCCGTTCGCAACTATGGCAATGGCTCCGCTTCGAAGCGCGGCTCGATGATGGCCGCCTGTTCTGTCGCGACTTGTTCGAGGATCTCCTTCAAGACGAACTAGCGAAGCTTCCCCCCGGCCCGGACCTGCAAACCGCCGCGCGGCTATTCTACAAGCTGGTGACTTCGCGCGAGTTCGAGGAATTCCTGACGCTCCCGGCCTACCCGCTGCTCGACTGAACGCCTATGTCGGCGGAATGTCCGCCCCCTGGCCCGATTTTGATGTGACGCGCGATTCGCCGACCATCGCCACCCTGCATCTCGCCAGCCAGCTGCTCGGCAAATTGCGCGTATCGCATGCACCGTGGATCAATCACGGCTGGCACGTCACGCTCCATTCGGTCGCCTCGGGGCTGATCACCGCGCCGACCGCCGCCGCCGACGGGCGAACCTTCATCCTTTCGCTCGACCTGTGCGAGCATCACATCGGCCTGCGCGTAAGCGATGGCGCGACCGATCGCGTTGCGCTGGCCGATGGCTTGACCATCGCCGGCCTCCACCGCGATTTCATCGCGATGCTCGTTTCCCATGGCCTGCCCTCAAACTTCCACGGCACCGCCAATGAGATCGCCGATGCGCTCCCCTTCGCCGACGATCACGCCCCGCGCGCCTATGATCGCGACAGCGCGGAGCGCCTGCGCGACATGCTGGCGAGAATCGTCCCGCTGTTCGAGAAATTCCGCGCCGGGTTCGGCGGCAAGGCCAGCCCAGTGCATTTCTTCTGGGGCAGCTTCGACCTCGCGGTGACCCGCTTCTCGGGCCGCACCGCGCCGCCGCATCCGGGCGGTGTCCCTGGGCTACCCGACCGCGTCACCCGCGAAGCCTACAGCCATGAAGTATCGAGCGCGGGCTTCTGGCCGGGCGGGGTCACCGCCGCCGAGCCGATCTTCTACAGCTACGCTTACCCCGAGCCACCGGGTTTTCGCGACCGGTTGGCGGGCGTAGCAGGCGCCGAGTATGACGCGGCATTGGGCGAATATGTCCTGCCCTACGACCTCGTCCGCCGCGCCGCCGATCCCGAAGCGACGCTGACGGTGTTCCTCGAATCGACCTACGCCGCCGCCGCCGATCTCGCCGACTGGGACCGCCCCGCGCTCGAACGCTCGGCGGTCGCGCCATAAGGAAAGGGCGCCGCAATTGCTCGCGACGCCCTTTCATTGTCTCGTGCAATCCCGAAGGTTACGCCGCCTTGGCGGTGTCTTCCTTGGGCAGAGCGGCTTTGGCCTGCGCGATGATCGCGGAGAATGCCTCGGCTTCGTGCATCGCAATGTCGGCCAGGACCTTCCGATCCAGATCGATGTTGGCGAGCTTCAGTGCGTGGATGAACTGGCCGTAGGTCAGCCCTTCGGCGCGCACCGCCGCGTTGATGCGCTGGATCCACAAGGCGCGGAAGCTGCGCTTCTTAACCTTGCGATCGCGATAGGC
>JBDSOV010000266.1:0-2618 GCA_039914575.1 Sphingomicrobium sp. | reverse complement strand
GAAATTATCTCGATATCCTGCTCGGGCTGCCGTGGGGCAAGAAGAGCCGCCTAAAGCGCGACATCGCCGAGGCCCAGGCGGTGCTCGACGAGGACCATTACGGGCTGGAGAAGGTCAAGGACCGGATCGTCGAATATCTCGCGGTTCAGGCGCGCACCAATCGCCTCAAGGGCCCGATCCTGTGCCTCGTCGGCCCGCCCGGCGTCGGCAAGACCTCACTCGGCCGCAGCATTGCGAAGGCGACGGGACGCGAGTTCGTCCGCCAGTCGCTGGGCGGGGTGCGTGACGAGGCCGAGATTCGCGGCCACCGCCGCACGTACATCGGCTCGCTGCCGGGCAAGATCATTACCAATTTGAAGAAGGCCGGAACCAGCAATCCTTTGTTCCTGCTCGACGAGATCGACAAGCTCGGCACCGATTTCCGCGGCGATCCCGCCTCGGCGTTGCTCGAAGTGCTCGATCCCGAGCAGAACAGTCGCTTCCAGGATCATTATCTCGAGCTTGATTATGATCTGTCGGACGTGATGTTCGTCACCACCGCCAACAGCCTCGACATGCCGCAGGCCTTGCTCGACCGGATGGAGATCATCCGCCTCGAGGGCTATACTGAGGACGAGAAGGTCGAGATCGCGCGGCGCCACCTGATCCCCAAGCAGATAGAGGCCCACGGCCTGAAGGACGACGAAATGTCCTTCGCCGACGACGGGCTGCGCGCCATCCTGCGCCATTACACCCGCGAGGCCGGGGTCCGGACGCTCGAGCGCGAGCTGGCCAAGATCGCGCGCAAGTCGCTCCGCCAGATCCTCGAAAAGAAGGTAGATCGGGTCGAGCTGACCGCGGACAATGTCGGCGAATTCCTCGGCGTCACCCGCTACCGTTATGGTGTCGGCGAGGAAGAGGATCAGATCGGCGCGGTCACCGGGCTTGCCTGGACCGAAGTTGGCGGCGAATTGCTGACTATCGAAGCGGTCACCGTGCCGGGCAAGGGACTCGTCAAGACGACCGGCAAACTGGGCGAGGTGATGCAGGAATCGATCCAGGCGGCGATGAGCTTCGTCAAGGCGCGCGCCCCGGCCTATGGAATCAAACCGTCGATCTTCGCGCGCAAGGACATTCACGTCCATTTGCCCGAAGGCGCGGTTCCCAAAGACGGTCCGTCGGCCGGAGTCGGCATGGTCACCGCGATGATCTCGACCCTGACCGGAATCGCGGTTCGCCGCGATGTGGCGATGACCGGCGAAGTGACGCTGCGCGGCCGGGTGCTGCCGATCGGCGGGCTCAAGGAGAAATTGCTGGCGGCGTTGCGCGGCGGAATTACCACCGTGCTGATCCCGGCCGAGAACGAGAAGGATCTGGCCGAGATTCCGGCGGCGGTGAAGGACAATCTCAAGATCCATGCCGTGGCCCATGTCGACGAGGTGCTGGCGCTGGCGCTGGCCGAACCGATCGCGCCGATCGAATGGTCTGACGTCGATGAACATGCCGCCGAACCCGTGCCGTCCCCCCCCGGGACAGGTGAAAGTCCGGCGGTTCGCCACTAGTGCTTTGACTTTGCAGTCTGTTATTGCCTTAAAAGCGGAATGAACGTGGCCGCGAGTCCCGCCGGCAGTTCGGGAGTATAGTATGAACAAGCAGGATCTCATCGGCCAGATTGCCGACCGCGCCGGGCTCAGCCGTCCGGATTCGTCGCGCGCGGTGGAGACGATGCTGGAAGTCATCACCTCGGCACTGAAGCGGGGCGACGAAGTTCGCCTGGTCGGGTTCGGCAATTTCTCGGTCACCCGGCGCAAGGCTTCGGTTGGCCGCAACCCGCGCACCGGCGAGCCGATGCAGATCAAGGCGAGCAGCCAGCCCAAGTTTCGCCCCGGGCGGATTTTAAAGGATGCGGTTCAGTAGCTCGAGCGCGCAGGCTGGACAGCCTATCCTCGCTTGACTATCGGCACCCCTGCAACGCCGGCATGGGCGCGTAGCTCAGTGGTAGAGCACACCCTTCACACGGGTGGGGTCGCAGGTTCAATCCCTGCCGCGCCCACCATGCCCACGCGCAGCTTGTCCGGGGGACAGGCGAGCATGGGCATCGCGATAGCGGTCGCCCGCCAAGCCCCGGCTTAATCCAGATAGCCCGGCTGGAAGCTCGCCACGCGGAGCAGTTCGGGCCAGTCGACGAAGCGGATTTCCCGGCCGTTGCGCTTGATCAATTTCTGCCGTTCCAGATCGGCGAAGACGCGGTTGACGTTGACCGAGGTTTGACCAGTGATGTCGGCGATCTGTTGCTGCGTGAAGGGATTGATCAGCGGTTCGTTGGCGACGTCGAGGCCGTAGCGGGTCGCGGTCTCGCACAGCAAATGCGCCACCCGCGCGGTCGAATCGCGGCGCCCGGTGTTGACCATCCATTCGTAGCCGATCGATTCATTGCGCTGCACCAGCCGCCAGAAGAAATGCGCAAGATCGGGATTGCTCTCGACCACCCGGTCGAAGTCTTCGGACTTGCCGATCAGCACGTCGCTCTTGACGATCGCCTGGATGCCGTAACTGGCATTGCCTTCGCGCGGCAGCACGCCTTCGCCAGGGAAGCGCAACGCTACGATCTGCCGCCGGCCGCTCGAATCCGTCTTATA
>JBDSOV010000233.1:0-4872 GCA_039914575.1 Sphingomicrobium sp. | reverse complement strand
ACCAGTTTAAGTCCAGTCAGCCGCAGCGCTCCCGCCGCGCGCTGGGTGGCGCGGCTGCCGTCGGACAGGCGGGCGCTGGCGATCAGCTCGGACAGGACCATCGCCACGGTCTGCAGCGCCTCGATCTCGACTTCCTCATAGCAGCGCGGATCGGCATGCTGGACGGCGAGCACCCCGATCGAATTTTCGCGGTGGACGATCGGTACGCCGGCGAAACTGTGAAAGCTCTCCTCGCCGGTTTCGGGGCGATAGGCGAAGGCCGGGTGGCTATTGGCCTCGGCGAGGTTGAGAATGCGCTCCTCGGCGGCGATCGTTCCGACCAGCCCTTCACCGGGCGCCAGACGGGTGACGTGGACCGCCTCCTTGCGCAGGCCGTGGGTGGCGAACAGTTCGAGCTTGCCGTCGCGCTGGACGTAGATCGAGCAGACCTCGCTCTGCATCGCCTCGGCAATCAAATCGACGACATGGTCGAGCTTGCCCTGTGGGCTCAAACGCTTGGCCATCAGATCGTGGAGACCGATGATGATCTCGCGAGAGGCAATGGCGGCGGAAAGCGGCATGGCCACCGCTATTGCAGAGAGTGAGGCGGCTTCCAAGCGGCGCGAGGACTAGCGCCGATCAATCGGCCGCGCGCTTGGTGTCGGGAAATGGGCGGGGCCGGGAATAAATCATATCGGAATAACCCTGGTCGGGATCGGTATGGATAGATGTTTGGCCGAGCGGGGTGAACAGCCCTCCGCCCGCCGCCTAAACTCCTTGTTTTTCTGCTATTTAGTGACGCTTCACTCGCGACCTTTCGGGTCCATTACGGAGGCAAAGCGGGGCCGCCCGGCGCGGGCAATCGTTTCCAATACTATGAACGCCATCACCACCCTTGAAGTCCAGCATCACGCTTTGGCGGGGATGATGCTTCGTCTCGTCAACCAGGTTCAGGGTTTCCACGGGCCGGAACAGGCCTATTCGATCACTGTCCAGCTGGCCAAGCTGTCGCATCTCCTCAGACTCCATCTCGCGACCGAGGACGAATGGTTCTATCCGGCGATGATCGCATCCGACCAGCCGCTCGCCGCGGCGCTCGCGACGGCCTATCGCGACGAGGTCGGCGGGATCGCCTTGGCGGTCGAGGCCTTCCTGATGCAATGGAACAGCTCGACGGTCATCGCCGTCGGGTTCGATCGCTTCCGTGAGGAAATGATCGACCTGTTCCACCGGATCGAGGACCGGATTGGGCGAGAAGATCAGGAATTATATCCGCTGGCCGTGAGGCTCGGGATCGGGATCCGGCCGTTGGCGGCCTAGCCGCGACTTTCAAGCGCCCCTGCGGCCTAGCCGCGACTTTCAAGCGCCAACGCGGCTTCGTCGACCAGTTCGGCGATGATCTCGGCGACCGGTTCCTCGCGCTTGACCATGCCGACCGATTGCCCGGCCATCACCGAGCCGCTTTCGACGTCGCCGTCGATCACCGCGCGCTTCAAGGCGCCGGCCCAATAATGTTCGATCTGGAGCTGGGCCTCGCCCATTTCGATCTCGCCCGCGTCGAGGCGACCGGCGACTTCGACCTGCTTGGCTGCAAAGTTGATCATTTCCTGGTTCTTCAAGGCGCGGACCGGGATGACCGGCAGGCGCGGGTCGATCTGGACCGAGGGGATTGCGTCACGGGCCGAGGCGCGGAGGAACGCCTTTTTGAAATTGGGATGGGCGATGCATTCGGTGGCGCAGACGAAGCGCGTGCCGAGCTGGACCCCGACCGCGCCCATCTCGAGGTAAGCGGCGATCGCCTCGCCGCGCCCGATCCCGCCCGCGACGAACACCGGAATGTCGGCGGCAACGTGGGGGAGAATCTCCTGTGCCAGGACCGAAGTCGAGACCGGGCCGATGTGGCCGCCGGCCTCCATCCCCTCGATCACCAGCGCGTCGGCGCCCGAGCGGATCAGTTTCTTGGCCAGCGCCAGCGCGGGGGCGAAGGCGATCAATTTGGCGCCATTGCCCTTGATCCGGTCGATCGCGCCGCTCGGGGGGAGGCCGCCGGCGAGGACGACGTGGGTGACCTCGTGCGCCGCGCAGACGTCGATCAGCTCGCTGATCATCGGGTGCATGGTGATGAGGTTGACCCCGAACGGGCGCGTGGTGCGCTTCCTGGTCTCGGCGATTTCGATGTCGAGCAAATCGGGGGTCATCGCCCCGCAGGCAATCACCCCGAAACCGCCAGCGTTGGAGATGGCCGAGACCAAATGGCGCTCGGAGATCCAGCTCATCGCCCCGCCGAGAATGGCGACGTCGCAACCGAGGAAATCGGTGCCGCGGTGCATCAGTTGCTTGAGCCGCGCATGGCCCGCGCCGCCACCGTGCATCGCGCGGGGTTCGGCAATCAATCCTTCGCCGCTCATTTTTCTATCCTTGATCCAGCCCGAAGGCGCTGTGGAGCAGGCGGACGGCGAGCTCAAGCTGGTCCTCGGCAACCAGCGCGCTGACCTTGATCTCGCTTGCAGTGACCGCGAGCAGGTTGATCTTGCGTGTTGCCAAAGTCTCGAACATCAAAGCGGCGAGCGCGGGATTGGAGCGAATGCCGACCCCGACGATGCTGACCTTGCCAACCTTGTCGTCGGTCAGCAGGCGCTCGAAGCCGATTTCTGCCTGGGCTTTTTCAAGCACGCCCATCGCCTGTGAAAGGTTTGCGCGGCCGACGGTGAAGTGGAGGTCACTGTTGCCCGCCCCCTCGGTCGCGGCGTGGACGATCATGTCGACCGCAATCCCCGCCTCGGCCAGCGGGCTTATCACCGCGGCGACCATGCCCGGCCGGTCGGCGATGGCAGTCAAGCTGATCCGCGCTTCGCCGCGGTCGGCGGCGATCCCGGCGATTGCATTGCGTTCCATATCGGCTCCCAATTCGGCGACGATCTCGGTCCCCGGCACATCTTCGAAGGCGCTCAATACCCGTAACGGCAAATGCTCGCGCATGGCGAGGCCGACCGAGCGCGTCTGCAGCACCTTGGCGCCGACCCCGGCGAGCTCGAGCATTTCGGCGAAGGTGATTTGGGTGAGCTTGCGCGCCTTGGGCACGATCCTGGGATCGGTGGTGTAGACCCCGTCGACGTCGGTGTAGATGTCGCAGCGGTCGGCCTTCAATCCCGCCGCGATCGCGACCGCCGACGTGTCGGAGCCGCCGCGGCCGAGCGTGGCGACGCGGCCATCCTCGCTGACCCCCTGGAAGCCGGGAATGACCGCGACCGTGCCGGCTTTGAGCGCCTCGTCGAGTGTCGCCGATTCGACCGCTTCGACCCGGGCATTGCCGTGCAACCCGGTGGCGCGGAGCAATTGCCAGCCCATGAAACTGCGCGCCTTGAGCCCGATTGTCTGCAGCGTCATGGCGAGCAATCCGGCTGTGACCTGCTCACCCGATGCGACGACCACGTCATATTCCTGATTGTCGTGGCTGACGGCAGATTCGCGGCACAGTTGCACCAGCCGGTCGGTCTCGCCGGCCATGGCGGACACCACCACCAATACCTCATTGCCCGCCTCGACCTCGCGCTTGACGCGGTCGGCGACGCTGCGGATCCGCTCGATCCCGGCCATCGAGGTGCCGCCGAATTTCATCACGATGCGGGGGTTCGACTTAGACATGGGGGGCTGCGGTTGTTCCTTGGGCTGGGCGCGGCGTCCTGATAGGGAGGCGTAATGAGCGAGACAAGCATCGTGGCGAGCGAGGCGGCGCACTTCGGGGCGCTGGCGGGCGACTGGTGGGACCCCGACGGCGCGTCAGCGATGCTCCACAAGTTGAATCCGGTGCGATTGGGCTACATCCGCGACCGGATCGACCAGCATTGGCACCTCGACGAATGCGCGCTTCGGCCGTTGGCGGGGAAAAGCGCGCTCGATGTCGGCTGCGGCGCCGGATTGCTCGCCGAACCTCTGGCGCGGATGGGGGCCAAGGTGACCGCGGTCGACGCCGCGCCCGAGCTGATCAGCGCGGCTCAGGCGCATGCGGCGGGGGCGGGGCTGGCGATCGATTATCGCGCGGTCGGGGTCGAAGCGCTCGATGGGCGGTTCGACCTGGTGACGGCGATGGAAGTGGTCGAGCATGTCGCCGACCCCCGCGCGTTCGTCGCGTCCCTCTCGGCGCGACTTGCTCCCGGCGGCCTGCTGATTCTCTCCACCCCCAACCGCACCGCCTGGTCGAAGCTGTTGACGATCACCTTGGCCGAGGGTTTCGGGCGCATCCCCAAAGGCACCCATCATTATGACGAGTTCATCACTCCCGAGGAAATGACTGCGATGTTGGGCGCGGCGGGGCTGGTGGTCGAGGATGTCGAGGGGATCGCATTCTCGCCGACGCGCGGGCTGCATCTGAGCGAGGATGTGCGGTTGAATTATCTGGTTGCGGCCACGGCTCAAAAACAGCTGGCAATGTAGGATTTCACCTGCTCTGGTCGTCAATCGGCTATTTCAAATCGTCCGGTCAATCGCGCATTCGAAGGCAGTCGTCCCACCGCTGGCGAAATGGTCGTCGTCTCCATGACCTTTGCGACCTTTATGACCTTTGGGACTTTAGCGCCCAGCCTAAAAATCGACCTTGTCATAGTGCGCTGGCGGGACGATGACCTCCATCCTTTCGCCCAATAACGGCCGGAAGCAGGGGCGCGACTTCATTACCGCATACCAGTCCTTGGTCGCCTTGTGGCCGCGCCAGTCGAGCGCGCCGAGATAGTCGATCACCGAGAGATGCGCGGCGGCGGTGAAGTCGGCGAGGCTTAAGCCCGCGCCGGCGATCCAGCGGCGATGGTCGAGGAGGTAATCGACATAGTCGAGGTGGTTGTTGGCGACCTTCATCGCTTCGCGCAGTACGCGGGTGTCGGGCGATGCATTGGAGAC
>JBDSOV010000230.1:0-6738 GCA_039914575.1 Sphingomicrobium sp. | reverse complement strand
CGCACCCCGCAGCGGCTCTACGATTATGCCGGCACCGCCAAGGTGCGCGGGCTCAAACTGATCATCGCCGGGGCCGGCGGGGCGGCGCATCTGCCCGGCATGGCGGCATCGATGACCGCGCTGCCGGTGCTCGGGGTGCCGGTCGAGAGCAAGGCGCTGAAGGGGATGGATAGCCTGCTGTCGATCGTCCAGATGCCGGCCGGTGTGCCGGTTGGAACGCTGGCGATCGGCCAGCCCGGGGCGATCAATGCTGCGCTGCTGGCGGCGGCGATGCTGGCGACGACCGACGAGGCGCTCGCCGCGCGGCTCGCCGAATGGCGTGCGAAGCAGACCGACGCGGTGCCAGAGGCGCCTGAGTGAATCTTCCTCCCGGCTCCACCATTGGCATAATCGGCGGCGGCCAGCTCGGCCGGATGATGGCCATGGCAGCGGCGCAGCTGGGCTATAAATGCCACATCTTTGACCCGCATTACCGCCCGTGCGCGGCCGAAGTTTGCGGCGCCTTCACGCGCGCCGCATATGACGACCAAGCTGCGCTTTCGCGCTTTGCCGACCAATGCGACGTCGTCACTTACGAATTCGAGAATCTCCCGGTCACGCCGCTCGCCGCGCTCGGGGCCAAGCTCCGTCCCGGCACGCGCAGCCTCGAGATTGCACAGGATCGCGCCGTCGAGAAACGCTTCATCGAAAGCGCCGGTGCACAGGTCGCGGCGTGGCGCGAGGTGGGCACGGAAGCCGAGCTGGAGGCAGCGGTCGCGACGCTGGGAGTGCCGCTGGTGCTCAAAAGCCGGCGGCTGGGCTATGACGGCAAGGGTCAGGCATGGATCCGTGAGCCATCGCAAGCGCGCGCCGCCTGGGCAAGCATCGGCGATGCCCCGGCGGTGGCCGAGGCGGCAGTGACCTTTGATGCCGAATTTTCAGTGCTGATCGCGCGCGGCGCCGACGGCGAAACCCGCGCCTTCCCCTGTCCGCGCAACGAGCATGACCAGGGCATCTTGCGCCGCTCGACGGTGCCTGCGGGGCCACCGATCGAGGTCCTCGCCGACGGTGCAGTCGCCGCTGCCGCCGCGCTCGCTGCCGCGCTCGACCATGTCGGCATGTTCACCGTCGAGTTCTTCGCCACAAATGACGGCGCGTTGGTCAACGAGATCGCGCCGCGGGTCCACAATAGCGGCCATTGGACGATCGAGGGCGCCGCGACCTCGCAGTTCGAGCAGCATATCCGCGCCATCTGCGGACTTCCGCTGGGCAGCGCGGGGCTGGTCGGGTACGGGGCGGTGATGGACAATCTGATCGGCAGCGACGTCGATCGCTGGGCCGAGATAATCGCCGACCCCGGCGCCCGCCTCCACCTCTACAACAAGGGCGAAGCGCGCCCCGGACGCAAGATGGGCCACGTCACCCGGCTGAGGTGACGCGGCCCATGGTGTTGACTGGCGTAACCTAGCGCGGTTGGACGATCTCGACCGGAATGCCGAGCTTGTCGAGCTGTGGTTTGACCTTGGCGGCGTCGCCGACCACCACCCACACGAATCCGCGCGGGTCGAGCGCGGCACGCAATGCCTGATCGGCGCCGGTCCGGGTCAGCCCGCGATAGCGGTCGCCGAGCAATTCGAAATAATTGTCGGGGCGGCCGTAGAGGTCGTTGCTCATCATCGCCGACAGCACCGCGTTCGAGGTCTCGAACCGGCCGGGCAGCGCCTGGACATTGTTCGACACCGCGCGCCCCAGCTCCTCTTGGGTCACGCCCTTCTTGCCGAGGAACAAGGCGATTTGCTGGTTGAGGGCCTTGATCGAATCGCCGGTGCGGTCGGCCTGGACCGGGGCGCGGATGATGTAAGTCGAGGAGTTGAGATTGTAGCTGACGTTGCCGCCGACGCCATAGGACCATCCCTTGGTTTCCCTGAGATCCATGTTCATCCGCGACAGGAAGTTGCCGCCGAGTACCTCGCTCGCGCCGCTCACCGGTACGATGTCGGAGCGCGGGTCGATCGGGGTGAGCTGGGCGCCGAGGATGATCGACTGGGGCGAGGCCGGACGATCGATCAGCACGATGCGCGGGCTGGTCGGGCGCGGCGGGAGCGCGGTGAAATTCTTGACGCCCTTGGGGCTCGCTGGCGCCGCCCAGGTGCCAAAGCGCGCTTCGAGTTTGGGCATGAGGTCGGCCAGCGGCAAGCTGGAGACGACGTAAATCTCCATAGTATCCGGGCGCAGCCAACTCTGCTGGAAGCCGACCAGATCGTCGCGGGTGATCGCGGTCACCGCCGCGGCGTCGCCGATGCTGGTGGTCGCATAGGGATGGTTGGCGCCATAGATCAGTCCCGGAAGCACCCGCGCCGCCATCGAATTGGAGTCCTTCTGCGCCTGCGCGATTGCGGTCAGCGTCTGGGTGCGCAAGCGGTCGAGTTCGCTTTGGGCGAAGTCGGGGCGCTTGACGATGTCGGCAAGCAAATCGAGCGACGGGTCGATATTGGCCGACAGCGCCGACAGGCCGACGCTGCTGCGATCGGCCGATCCGCCAGTGCTGATCGCCGCGCCCAGTCGCTCACGCGCTTCGGCGAGCTGCTGGCTGGTCATTCCGCCCGCGCCCTCGTCGAGCAAGCTCATGGTGAGGCTCTGGAGGCCGCGCCGGTCCGGCGCATCGGCGGCGAAGCCGGCGTCGAACGACAGCGCCAGCTGGGTCGTCGGCACGGCGTCGCGCATCGCATAATTGACCACCACGCCGTTCGACAGCCGAGCATGCTCGACCGTCGGGAAGTCGAGCGGCGGGGTGTCGGCAATCACCGGGATCGGCCGCACTGTTTTCTTGCTCGGCAAATCGGCCTTGGCGGTCTTCGACCCCTTGGCCTCGACATAGGCCGGGCGGTCACCCGGCTCGAGCTGCACCTTGAACACCGGCCGGCTCAGCCACTGGCGCATCGCCCCCTGGATCTGCGCCGGGGTGGCGGCGGCGTAAAGCGCCAGGCTGCGCTTGTAATAGTCGCTGTCGCCGACGAACACCTGGCCCTCGGCCAAAGCGACCGCCTTGCCGCCGAACCCGCCAACCTGCTCAAGCCCGCGGATCCTGCCCGACACGTCGCTGGTCGCGGCGCGCCTGACCTCATCCTCGGTCGGCCCGTTGGCGAGGTAATCGGCGAGGATTTCGTCGAGGCGCCGGTCGACCGACGCCGGGTCGACCCCCGGCTTCACCGTGACGTTGATCTCCATCATCCCGACCCGCTGGAACGGCTGGACCGAGGCTGACACCGACACCGCCAGTTTCTCCTCGCGCACCAGGATGCGGTCGAGCCGCGAACTGGCCAGCCCGCCGAGAATCGACGCGCCGAGGTCGATCGCGGGCAGCTGGTCTGAGTTCAGCCCGGGTACGGCCCAATGCCGCTGCAGCTGGGTCGCGGCGACGCGGTCCTTCATCACGATCGACTTGGACGCTGCCAGGGTCGGCACGGCGGCGGCGGCGGGGGTGTTGACCGCGCCAGCCTTGATCGCCCCGAAATATTTCTCGACCAATGGCCGTGCCTCGGCGGCGTTGATGTCGCCGGCCAGCACCAGGGTCGAATTGTTGGGGCCATATTTGTCGATGAACCACTGCTTCACATCGGCCAGGCTGGCGCCGTCGAGGTCGGCCATCGAGCCGATCGTGTCATGGCTGTAGGGGTGGCCGTCGGGAAACAAATTGGCGAGCACTTCATAGCCGACCAGCCCGCCCGGATTATTGTCGCTTTGGCGCTTCTCATTCTGGACGACGCCGATCTGGTTGGTCAGTTTCTTCTGGTCGATCGCGGAGAGCAGATAACCCATCCGGTCGCTTTCCATGAACAACGCCCGCTCGAGCGCGCCGGTCGGCACGGTCTGGAAATAATTGGTCCGGTCGAACCAGGTGGTGCCGTTATAATCGGTCGCGCCAATCTGCTGCAGGTAGGTGAAGAATTCCCCGGGCAGATTCTCCGATCCGTTGAACATCAGATGCTCGAACAGATGGGCGAAGCCGGTCTTGCCGGCGGGCTCGTCCTTCGACCCGACATTATACCAGGTCGAAACCGCGACGACCGGCGCCTTGCGGTCCTCGTGGACGATGACGGTCAGGCCATTGGCGAGCTTGAACGATTGGTGCGGGATGTCGACCTGGCCGACCAGCGACGACAGCGAGGCCGGCTCGGCGATTGCCGGTGCGGAGGTAAACGCCTGATTGGCCGCCGCCGCCGCAGCTGCCACGTCGGCTTCAGCCGCGCTGCGTACGGAAGGGGTGGTCGAACAGGCGGCGAGCAACGAGGCGCTGGCGAGCAGTACGGACGAGCGAAGGGTCGAGCGCATGGTGTTGGGGTCTTTCGCAAGGATGACAGCGTTGCCGCGCACCCTAAGACAGAGTCATTGATCCGCAACAAGATTCAGGAGGGATGGCGCGCTTATTCGACGAAGGGTGGACTACCCTAGCTCTCTCACTTGCCGCCCGGCGCGACTTCTAACGGCTGGCACACCGGGTCTGCCTTCGCCCCGCGCCAAGCTGCCTCGCGGGTTTGCGGTTTTCCATTCATAGGGGTGTAGACGACCGGAAAGCCGAGTCGTCGATGTGCGTCGATTAAGATGCGCGCCGCAAGCAAGGAAAACTTTGTTCGATAGCGGAGCTCTGCGATGGACTGATTGAGCGACGAGAAAGTGTTGTCGTCCATCCGCCCGGCCGCATGAGACATTACTGTCAGTCTTGCCCAGCCAAGATTTATCTCGTCCCGATTGACGCGTAATAGGCTCAGGACCTCATGATAGTCGGTCAAATCGGCGACGCGAGCTGGATCGAGAAACAACACGTCACGGTTGGCCACCGCGCTTTCCCATGACCCAGATCGATACGTGGTACCGAATAACCCGTCCACATCGCCAATGTCCCGCAAGCGTCCCGTTTTACGAACGATTGCGAGCTCCGCAGACAGCGCGTCCAATCGTTTCAGCGCACAGTTGCCCCACGGCGCCATTAGTTCGAGCGTCGACGAATTGTCGATCATGTCGGCGCGCACTGCGGCCATGGAGCGTTGCGCCTCGACGCGTTGCCGGACCGCATTGGCTATCTCGCCGATGACCAGCGCGATCAGCACGCCGAGAACAATCGTTCCAACCTCACGCATGAACTTGGGAAAAGTCTTCCGCCGTTTCAGCGGCGCGCCATCGTCTATTTCTACGCTCACATCGTCCCCCACCGGCGAACATTGCGGCGAGGACGGTATCCTGACAAGCGGGAATTACGTCAGGCAGGTCACCGCCAAACTTCCCCCTCCGGCGCACCCCGCGCCAGCTTGTCAGGCAACGGCTCGTCCGCCGGCGTAAACCCCAATGACACGCTATTGATGCAATAACGCTCGCCGGTCGGGGGCGGGCCGTCGGGGAAGACGTGGCCCTGGTGCCCGCCGCAGCGCGCGCAGACGATCTCGTCGCGGACCATGCCGTATTTGTTGTCACGGATGGTAGTAAGGTGGCCCTCGGCGAACGGGGTGGTGAAGCTTGGCCAGCCGGTCCCGCTTTCAAACTTCGTCGCGGCGCGGAACAAGGGCAGGCCGCACAGCCGGCAAATGTAATTTCCCTCCCCCTCATAATCGACGAAGATCCCGCAGAACGGCGCCTCGGTGCCGTGCTGGAGCAGCACGTGGCGTTCTTCGTCGCTCAGGCCGGCGGCCAATTCTTCCAATTGTGCCTCGGTCGGCGGGGTGAGGTCAAACGGGATGGTTGGGGCGTCATTCATCGCAATTCTCCGGGCTTGCCCCACGAAGATGGTGAGTGACTGGCTCTTTTCCAGCAAGAAAAAAGGCGCGGCCGTTGCCAGCCGCGCCCGATACTTGCTTGCGAAGCCTAGCGCGCCTGCGGGGCCGCCACCGCCGCATTGGCCGGCAGCCCGCCGAGCTGGGTCACCAGCCTGATGTAGGCATCGAGATAGGCCAGCACGATGACCTGGCCGATCTCGGTATTCTGGTAGCCGCTGGCGCCCGCAGCGGCGAAGCCGCCCCACCAGCCGGCGCCGCCGCCGGCGCCCCAGCTGACGTCCTTCTTGCGGGCATAGCCCTCGACCAGCGCTTCCTCCTCGGTGGTGCGGGCGTTGACCACCGACAGCGTGACATTGGCCTCGCCTTTCTTGACGTTGATCCCGCCGGCGATCGCGCCGATGAAGGCGCCGCCGCCGCCGAACAGGCCGCCCAGCGCGCCCGCCGCGGCGCCGACATTGCTGCCGCCCGAATTGCGGTTGGCCGAGACGATGTTGGGCTCGAGGAAATAATCGGCGGCCTTGACCTGCCCCTTGCCGAGGTTGGACCCGCCCTGGAGCTCGCCATTGTCGGCCATGGCGCGTTCCATCGCCCGGCTCTGCATCGAGCGACCGCGATTGACCAGCCCGAAGCAGCCCGATCGCGAAACGAAAATCTTGAGGATCGCCTCGGGGCTGCCGAGGTTCAATTCGCGCCACCATTGATTGTCGGGCTCGACGATCGCGATCGTGCCCAATCGCCGGGTGCACACCGGGATTTCGGACATTGCGTTCATCTGCATGTTGCGGCCCGAGCTGGCCCGGGTGTTGCTGGTCTGGGCCGAAGCCGGCGCGGCGGTAAGCGCGGTCGCGACAACTGCCGCGGATACGAAAAGACGACCGATCATGATAGTAAGCCTCCCAATGTGGTGGGGGAGGAATTGACCGCAACACAGCGCCCCGGCGCCGGTCCACGATCGTTACAAAACCCCCCACAGCGCCCCGAACGAGCGTTG
>JBDSOV010000169.1:0-3244 GCA_039914575.1 Sphingomicrobium sp. | reverse complement strand
GGCACGAAATTGCCGATCGTCGATCCGGGGAAGAAGCCCAATCGCTCAAGCCCCGCGATTTCGGGCGGAAGCGTGACCGGCTGGGTGAAATCGGCGACCACCGGGTGGACCGCGATCCGCTCGTGGTCGGCATCGACCACCGCCGCGCTTTCCTCCAGATACTCGCCCGAAATGTCGATCGGGACATAGGCCTTGGGGTGGATCGCATCGAGCAATAAAGGCGTCTTGGTCGCCGCGCCCGCGCCGAATTCGATCACCGCCCCGCCGCGCGCCACACGGCCCGGCAAGTCGACCATCACCTGCTCGAGCAGCGCGGTCTCAGTGCGCGTTGGATAATAAGCCGGCAATTTGGTGATCTCGTCGAACAGTTCCGACCCGCGCCGGTCGTACAGCCAGCGCGCTGGGATCGCCGGGACTGGCTCTGCCAGCCCGCGCAGCACATCGGCGCGGAAGGCGGGATCGGTCGCAACGTCGGGTTCAGGCGTCTCGGGCAAGTCTGACTCCGCTAAATTGCCAGCGCGCCGCCGGCGGGAAAAAATTGCGATAGGAAGCGCGGCTGTGGCCCCTCGGTGTAGCGCAGGAAGCCCCTTTCAGGACGAACTGCCCGCACATGAACTTGCCATTATATTCGCCGACCGTCCCCTCCTCGGGGGTGAAGCCGGGATAGGGCAGATAGGCGCTCATCGTCCACTGCCAAACGTCCCCAAACGGCCCGCCACCCGGGCGAGGCAACACCGGGCCCGCCGAATCGAGCTGGTGGCCGAGACAGGAGTCGGCCTGTTCGAACATCGCTTCCCACTCAAACTCGGTCGGCAATCGCGCCCCCGCCCAGCGGGCGAAAGCGTCGGCCTCGTAATAATTGACCATTGCCACCGGCGCGGCGCGGTCGGTCTCGCGGCGGCCGGCAAGGGTGAAGGTGCTCTCGCCATCGTCATGCCAGTAAAGCGGCCGCTCGATCGCATTGGCCAGGACCCAGTCCCAGCCGTCGCTGAGCCACAATTTGGGATCGCGATAAGCGCCGTCGGCAATGAATTGCTGCCATTCGCCGTTGGTGACGCAGCGATTGGCGATGGCGTGGGGATGAAGCAAGGCGCGGTGGCGTGGCCGTTCGCAATCGAAGGCGAACTCGCGGCCATCCGCGCCAACCTCGACAATCCCCTCGCGGCCCGGCAGCCACGACAGCGCTTCGGTTGAATGGCAGGGGGCAGGCGCCAGCTCGCCATAGGCCGGCTCGAGCGGATTTTCGGCGAGCGTGGCAAGGATGTCGGTGAGCAACAATTCCTGATGCTGCTGCTCATGCTGGATACCGATTTCGACCAGCGCCAGCGCCGCCTCGGGCAAAGCGGGCAACGCCTCGGCCAGCGCGTCGTCCACCGCGCGCCGCCACGCGCGCACTTGCGTGAGGCTTGGTCGGCTGATCATCCCGCGATGGCACCGCGCATGGCGCTCGCCCTCGCCATTATAATAGCTGTTGAACAGATAGGGCCAGCGCTCGTCGTGGAGCGCATAGCCCGGAACATGGTCGCGCAGCACGAAGGTCTCGAGGAACCATGTCGTATGCGCCAGATGCCATTTGGCGGGGCTGGCGTCGGGATGCGGCTGGATCGTGGCGTCGGCGTCGGACAAAGGCGCCGCCAGCGCCAGCGTCAGCGCGCGCGTCGCGGACAGCCGCGCGGCGAGGCTGGTTTCTAGCGGTTCCGAGTGGCGCCGGGTTGCCACAGCACATCGCCTCCCTCTGCTGCTGCGACCGAACGCGCGGCGACGAACAAATGGTCCGACAGGCGGTTGAGATAGGCGATGGCGTGCGGATTGACCGGCTCGGCCGCCATCAGCGCCACCGCCGCCCGTTCCGCCCGCCGAACCACTGAGCGCGCGACATGCAATGCCGCCACCGCGCTCGATCCGCCGGGCAATATGAAGCTGGTGAGTGGCGCCAGATCGGCGTTCATCACGTCGATCCCGTCTTCGATCCGCTCGACCTGGCCGGCGGTGATGCGCAGCGCGCCGTCGATCCCGTCGGGAGTGGCAATGTCGGCGCCAAGATCGAACATTTCATTTTGCACCAGCCGCAGCCGCTCGGCGACGATCTCATGCTCGTCGAGAGCGGCGATCGCTACGCCGATACAGCTATTGGCCTCGTCGACCTCGCCGATCGCGGTCAGTCGAAACCCCGCCTTGCTGGCGCGGCTGCCATCGACCAGACCCGACGATCCGTCGTCGCCGGTGCGGGTGTAAATCTTGTTGAGCTTGACCATTTGTCAGGTGCTGGCGTCGGTCGGGAAGGGGGCTTAGCCCCGCGATCCGCCGGCCGCGGCGAGGATGATCACCACGATGACGATCGCGATGCCCTGGAACAATATGCGTTTCTGCATGTAATTTTGCTGCTGCTCGCCCGACAGATCATTGCCCGAGGCCATGGCAATGACTCCGCGCACAAGGACGTAGGCGGTCGCGCCCATGGCGACCACGAGGGCGATGATGAGCAAGATGTTCATGGCCCCCATCTAGGCCTCGATGAAGCGATATTCTAGGGGCAGTCGGCCCTTCGCGAGATCGGCAGCGAGCGCGGGCCCATCGACCCCTGTGTCGCGCATCGCGGCGAGCGTCGGGGCAAGGTCGCGCTTGGCCAGCCTCTTACCGTCATCATGGGCCACCAAGGGATGGTGGAGATAGGCTGGCTCGGGCAGCGCGAGCAAATTCTGCAACAGCCGCTGCACCGGGGTCGAGGGCCGCAAATCCACCCCGCGCACCACCAGATCGACTCCGCTCGCCGCGTCGTCGACCACGCAGGCGAGGTGATAGGCCGCGGGCGCATCCTTGCGCGCCAAGATGACGTCGTCGAAGTCGCTTTCACCGGCATGGCAGCGCGCTTTACCCTCGCTCCAGCTTGGCAGCCCCGTCATCGCCACCGCCTTCGCGCTATCCAACCGCCAACTATGCGCTGTCCCCACCCGCCGCGCCGGATCGTCGGGCAGGTCGCGGCACGTCCCCGGATAGGCGCTTGCCGCATCGCCATGGGGCGCGGTCAGCGAGGCGGCGATATCGGCCCGTGTGCAGTAACAGGGATAGACCAGCCCGCGATCCCGAAGCGCATCGAGCGCCGCGTCATAGTCCGCTGTCCGTGACGATTGCACCACGGGCTCGCCGTCCCAAGCGATCCCCAGCCAGCGCAGATCCTCATAAATCCCGTCGACAAATTCGGGCTTGCACCGCCCCGCATCGAGATCCTCGATCCGAAGGATGA
>JBDSOV010000073.1:0-4353 GCA_039914575.1 Sphingomicrobium sp. | reverse complement strand
CGAACAGATCATCCCCGCCGACTGGACCGCTTTGTTCGCGCTGGCCTTGTGCAGCCAGGTGATCGGGCAGGGGCTATTGGTCTATGCGCTCGGCCATATCCCGCCGCTCGTCATCGGCATCGCGATGCTCACCCAGCCGGCGCTGTCGGCGTTGCTCGGCTGGCTCTATTATCGCGAGAGCCTGACCCCGCTCGACTGGGTCGGGGCGATGCTGATCGTCGCCGCGTTGATCCTCGTTCGCTTGCGTGAGCGCCCGCGACAGGCCAGTGAAGCGCAATGACCGGCGATCCTACTCCGCTCGACAAAATCCGCGCCCGGCTCGCGCTCAGCGTGGGCGAGAATGCGGTGTTCGACGGCTGGACGGCCAAGGCGGTCGACACTGCCGCCGCGCAGCTGAAGATCGACCCGGCGCAAGCCCGCCTGGCGTTCCCCAAGGCCAAAATCGACATGATCGACGCCTATATCGCCGCCGTCGACGCCGCGATGGCGGCTCACTATCCGCCCGACACAATCGCCGCGATGAAGGTTCGCGACCGGATCCGCTCGCAATTGTGGTTCCGGCTCGAGACGATGGCCCCGGCACGCGAGGCGCTACGCTCGGCGCTGGCGATCCTTGCCATGCCGCAAAATGCGCCGCGCGGCCTCGCCATCGGCTGGCGCACCGCCGACCTTATCTGGCGCAATGCCGGTGACAGTGCGAGCGACTTCAACCATTATACCAAGCGGCTGACGCTGGGCGCGGTCTATGGCTCGACCCTGGTGATCTGGCTCGACGACCACAGCGAGGGTTTCGCCGACACCGCTGCCTTCCTCGACCGCCGCCTCGGTGACGTCATGCGCTTTGAAAAATGGAAGGCGCAATGGAGCGGGGAGAATCTCCGCCGCCCCAGCCTGGCGCGCTTCCTCGGGCGACTGCGCTACCCGCCGCAATAAAGCATCGCCTTCTCGTTATTGATAATCATTCGCACTATGCTAAGCGTGCGCCATGCTAATCTCCCTCCGCCGTTGTTCGTTCGCCGTCATTATCGCGCTATCAGCGCTGGTCTCCGCGCTTCCGGCATGGGCGGCGTCGGTCGCCGATGAAGTCCAGACCAGCTGGCGGCTGCTCGACTATATCGCGGTCGACTATGGCGGCGCGGTGGCTGACGGCCGCATTGTCAATCCTGCCGAATATCAGGAAATGGCGGAATTTTCGGCCTCGGTCAGCGAACGCCTTGCCGCGCTCCCGGCCGGTTCGACGCGCGCCGTACTGATCGCCGACGCTAAGGCCCTCCAAACAGCGATCGCGGCCAAGGCTGAGCCGGTAGTGATCGCTGCCAGCGCGCGCCACATCGCGTCGCGCCTGCTTGGCGCGTATCCGGTGCCGCTCGCGCCAGCGCGGGCGCCCGATCCGGCACGCGGCGCCGCGCTTTACGCCGAGAGCTGCGTCTCCTGCCACGGCGCCAAGGGCGAGGGACCCAGCGGCGCGTTCGCCAATCTCGATCCGCCGCCGATCGCCTTCGCCGACCGCGCCCGTGCCCGCGACCGCAGCATTTTCGGCCTCTATCAAGTCATTTCGCAGGGCCTTGAGGGCACCGCAATGCAAAGCTTCGCCGCGCTCCCCGGGGAGGACCGCTGGGCGCTCGCCTTCCACGCGGGTGGCCTTGCATATGGCGATGCCAAGCGCGGCGAGCGCATCTGGAACGACGACAAAGCGGTCCGCCGCTTACTCCCCGACATGGCCGCGCTGGTCGCCATGACGCCCGCCGAACTTGAAGCGAAGATCGGTGTCGACAAGGCGGCGGCGGTCGTTGCTTTTCTGCGCGCCAACCCCGACGCGGTTACCGCCGATCGGCCCGGATCGCTGCAACTCGCGCGCGATCATCTTCGACAAAGCGTCGAAGCTTATGCAGCCGGCGACCGACGCCGCGCCAGCGAACTCGCTTTGTCGGCCTATCTCGACGGCTTCGAGCCAGTCGAAGCCGTGCTCGCCACCCGTGACGGGGCGCTGATGGCCAACGTCGAGCAGGCCATGGCCGGCTTCCGTACGGCGATCACCCGCCGCGAGCCCGAGGCCGCGCTGCGCCAGCGTCTGGCCGCGACTGAACTACTGCTGGATCAGGCCGAGGTGGCGCTCGCCCCCGAGGCGGAAAGCAAAGCATCGACCTTTCTCGGCGCCTTCGCCATCCTGCTTCGCGAAGGGCTCGAGGCGCTGCTGGTGGTGATCGCGATGATCGCCTTCCTGCGCAAGGCCGAGCGCACCGAGGCGCTGCCCTATGTCCATGGGGGCTGGGTCGCAGCGTTGGTCGCTGGGGCGGGCACCTGGGCCATCGCCACTTATGCGATCGGGATCAGCGGCGCGAGCCGCGAGTTGACCGAAGGCTTCGGATCACTGCTCGCCGCGATCATCCTGCTGTCGGTCGGAATCTGGATGCACGGCAAGGCCCAGGCCGAGGAGTGGCGCCGCTATATCGCGACCAAGATGCAGGGCGCTTTGTCACGCGGCTCGGCCTGGTTCCTGTTCGGGCTGGCGTTCATCGTGGTCTATCGCGAAGTGTTCGAGACGATCCTGTTCTTCGCCGCGCTGTGGACCGCCGACAATGGCACGACGATCCTCGCCGGCGCGCTGACGGGAACATTGCTGCTCGCAGCGATCGCCTGGGCGATGCTGCGCTACAGCGCCAAGCTGCCGATCACCCAGTTTTTCCGCTACAGCGCGATCCTCATCGCTGTTCTCGCCGTGGTACTTGCGGGCAAGGGTATCGGCGCGTTGCAGGAAGCCGGCCTCGTCCCGGTCACGCCGCTCGCCGGGGTGCCGCGCGTGACAATCATCGGCCTGTTCCCGACCGCCCAGGCGATCGGTGCGCAACTCGTCGCGCTGGTTGTGGTGATCCTCGGCTACCGTTCGGCGAGCCGTCCGCGCCCCGTGTCCGCCCCGGCCGAATAGCGACTTGGCACAGGCCGTCCCGATGGCTTAGGTGGCTTGCAGCAAATCGGGAGAATGACATGGCGGGCGTCAACAAGGTGATTTTGGTCGGCAATCTTGGCGCCGACCCCGAATCGCGCAGCTTTGCCAATGGCGGCGAGGTGGTCAATCTGCGCGTCGCCACTTCGGAAACCTGGAAGGATAAGGACGGCAACCGCCAGGAAAAGACCGAATGGCACAGCGTCGCCATTTTCAACGAAAATCTTGGCCGCGTTGCCAAAAATTATCTGAAAAAGGGCAGCAAGGTCTATCTCGAAGGCCAGATCCAGACTCGCAAATGGCAGGACCAGTCGGGCAATGACCGCTACTCGACCGAAGTCGTGTTGCAGAAATTCCGCGGTGAACTAGTCCTGCTCGACGCCCGCGGCGAGGGCGGCGGTGGCGGCGGCTATGGTGGCGGCTCAAGCTCGGACGACTTCGGCGGCGGCGGCGGCTCCAAGCCCCAGTCCCGCCCACAACCCGCGGCCTTCGACACCGACCTCGACGACGACGTCCCGTTCTGACGGATGATTCGATGAGACCGGTGCACAGTGATCCAGGCGCCAATGGCCATCTTCTCCCCACCGAGAATTGACCTGAAAGAGCGGAGCGCTGTCCGGAAACGAGGGCTTGCTTTTGGTTTTGAAAGCGAGTGAACCAAATCCCGCGTAAGGGAAATAACTGGCCATGCTCTTAGCTTTATTGCTGCTATATTCCGCGGCTCCTGCCGCCACGCCCACCAAGGCTACCAGTCCCACCGCCAGCCTTGCCGGCAAGGTGATCTGCCGGAACGATGAGCGGGATTCGGGGTCTCGCATACCGATTCGTGTGTTCCGCACTGCGGCGGAGTGGGAGAACATCTACAAGCAGACCCAGGAAGATCTTCAGAACAGTCGTAACGATCGAAGCTTCCTTCCGCCCGTGACGCGCGGTAATTAACGCTGCGGCACCCGTACTACGCCCCCTTTAAGGTGGCGTAGAGCTGGCACAACTTCGACTGGGGTTTGCGCAGTCCAATCCGAAAGTCGATCGAGCTGATATAGGCTAACGACGGGAGCTCGGAAGTTGAGTTTATTAATCGTGGCGGCCGCCCTGCGGAGCAGGACGACACCCCTCATTCCTCCCCCAACTTCCCCTTCAGCGCCGCGAGCGCCGCGAACGGGCCGGCCTGGTCTTCGCTGAGCACCCCGGCCTGTTGCAGCGCGACTTCGGCGTTGGGGCCGCGGGGGTAGGGGTCGAGGGCGACCGCCAGCGTGTCGGCGATCGCTTCGCCAAGCTCGATTGCGCTGCCGTCGTGAAAAATCACGTCCAGCTCGTCACCGTTCAATTCGATCTCGCCGTCGGGCAGCCGCGCCGGCTCGGGCTGGAAGTGGAGCTCGAATGCTTCGTCGATATAGGCCGGCAGCGGC
>JBDSOV010000052.1:0-3003 GCA_039914575.1 Sphingomicrobium sp. | reverse complement strand
CTTGCGCGCACATGATGCCGAAAAAGGCGATCAGAACCTGCTTGAGACTATCGCGCTGGGCAAAGGCCTCGCGCAGCGGCGTTTTTGACACGGCGCCTTCCTCGCGCAATTTGGCGAAGGCCGGGCTTTCGCTGAGCTTGATCCGCATCCACACCGAAATCGCCAGCAGGATGACCGACATCAGGAAGGGGATCCGCCAGCCCCAGGCGGCGAAGGCTTCCTCGCCGAGCGCGGTGCGGGTGGCGACGATGACCAGCAAGGCGGCAAGCAGGCCGAACGAGGCCGACGACTGAATCCAGCCGGTGGCCGCGCCGCGCTTGTCGTTGTCGGCATGTTCGGCGACGTAGATCGCCGCGCCGCCATATTCGCCGCCGAGCGCGGTACCCTGGCAGATGCGCAGGAAGACCAGCAGGGTCGGGGCGAGTATCCCGACCTGTTCGTAGGTCGGGAGCAGGCCGATGGCGAAGGTGGCGCCGCCCATCAGGCTGACGGTGGTGAGAAAGGTTGCTTTCCGGCCCACCCGGTCGCCCATCGCACCGAAGATGATCGCGCCCAGCGGGCGAAAGGCGAACCCGACCGCGAACAGGGCAAGCGCGGCGATCAGCGCCGAGGTTGGATCGAGCCCGGCAAGGAACACCTTGGCGATGACCGGGGTCAGCGATCCGAAGATGAAGAAGTCATACCATTCGAACGCGGTCCCCGCCGACGAAGCGGTGACGACGCGCGCCATCGACCAAGGCTTTTGCTGTGTGGTGTCGTTCATTCCGCTCCCCCTGTGCCGAGGGATAGCGGGTCAGGCGGGCGCCGCAAGAGGTGCTACTCGACCTTGGTGATCACTTCCTCGACGCGGGCAACGGTAATGCCCAGTCGCTTGATGCTCATGCGGCTGACGACGCGTTCGCCCCCCGGTTGCAAAGTGAGCGTCTGGTCGGCCTTCATCCCGCCCTTCATCGCATAGCTGAGCTGTAGCCGGTTCCCGTTCATCCGGCCCCGGACTGGCCCGGGCGAATTGCTCGCGCTGCCGGTCAGCGTCGTCGCCGAGGTTGGCCGAAGCGACCAGCGATTCTGACGCGGCGGCTTGACCCCTTCGTGGATGGTCTGGTGGAGGACGATTCCGCCGTTGCCGTCCGGATGGCCCTCGCTGCTGACCCGAATGGGCACGGCCGGCTTCATGATGACCTTGAGCGAACCGACGCCGCGAGTCTCGCCGGTGAAGAAGTCGAGCGGATTGAACGACGGAACCGGCGCGGCGGCGGTGCAGCCCAACAAGGCGGCGGCGATGAAAAAATATCGAATCATCCGGGGCTAACGCGCCGCCGGCTCACTTCGCTCCCCTTTCCGCGACCAGCGCCTCGACCACCGCCGGATCGGCGAGGGTCGAAATGTCGCCGAAGCCGTCGGTGTGGCCTTCCGCGATCTTGCGCAAGATGCGGCGCATGATCTTGCCCGATCGAGTCTTCGGAAGCGCCGGAGCGAACTGGATCGACTCCGGCGTGGCGAGCGCGCCGATGTGGCGGCGGACTTCCTGGTTGAGCTCGGCCCGCAGCGCGGCGCCGCCGGCCTCGCCCGCACTCAGCGTGACGAACGCGTGGATGCCCTGACCCTTGATATCGTGCGGGACGCCGACGACCGCTGCCTCGCTGACGAGCGGATGGGCGACCAGCGCGCTTTCGACTACGGCGGTGCCGATGCGGTGGCCCGACACGTTGATCACGTCGTCGACCCGGCCGGTGATCCAGTGATAGCTGTCCTCGTCGCGGCGGCAGCCGTCGCCGGTGAAGTAGAGGCCGGGGTAAGCGGTGAAATAAGTCTGGAAGAAGCGCTCGTGATCGCCCCACAGGGTGCGCATCTGCCCCGGCCAGCTGCCGCGCAGGCACAGATTGCCGCTCGCCGCGCCGTGAAGCTCGCGCCCCTCGGCGTCGACCAGCAGCGGCTCGATCCCGGGCAGCGGACGGCTCGCCGATCCGGGCTTCATGACCATCGCGCCGGGCAGGTTGGCGATCATGATTCCGCCGGTCTCGGTCTGCCACCAGGTATCGACGATCGGGCAGCGCCGGTCTCCGACCACCCGCCAATACCATAACCACGCGTCGGGGTTGATCGGCTCGCCGACCGTGCCGAGCAGGCGGATCGAGGAGCGCTTGTGGCGGGTGACGAAGTCGTCACCCTCGCGCTCGAGCGCGCGGATCGCGGTGGGGGCGGTGTAGAAGATGGTCACGCCGAGCCGATCGCACGTTTCCCAGAAGCGCCCGGCGTCGGGGTAGGTGGGCACGCCGTCGAACATCACCGTGGTCGCGCCGTTCAGGAGCGCGCCGTAGATGGTGTAGCTGTGCCCGGTGATCCAGCCGACATCGGCGGTGCACCAGAATATGTCGGTGTCGCGCGAGTCGAACACCCAGTCGAACGTCGTCGCCGCCCAGGTCGCGTAGCCGCCGGTGGTGTGGACGACCCCCTTGGGCTTCCCGGTCGATCCCGAGGTGTAGAGGATGAACAAAGGATCCTCGGCGTCCATTACCTCGGCCGGGCAGTCGGGTGAGAGAGCGTCGCGCTCGGCTTCCCAGCTCAAGTCGCGGCCGTCCCGCATGGGTACGCTGGCGCCGGTGCGGGCGACCGTGATCACCCGCCTGACCTCGGTCGAGGCGAGGTCGCAGGCGGCATCGACATTGGCCTTCAAGGGGATGCGCTTGCCGCCGCGCACGCCTTCGTCGGCGGTGACGACAATCCGCGCGCCGCAATCGTCGATCCGTCCGGCGAGGCTTTCGGGCGAGAAGCCGCCGAAGCAGACGGAGTGGACCGCGCCGATCCGCGCGCAGGCGAGCATCGCGGCCGCCGCCTCGGGGATCATCGGCATGTAGATCATGACGCGATCGCCCCGCGCCACGCCCTCGCGTTTGAGCAAATTGGCGAAGCGGCCCGTAAGCTCGTGCAACTCACGATAGGTCAGCGTGCGGCCGTCGCCGGGCTCGTCGCCTTCGAAGATGATCGCGACCTTGTCGCCGCGCG
>JBDSOV010000040.1:0-4640 GCA_039914575.1 Sphingomicrobium sp. | reverse complement strand
ACTGTCAGGCGTCCTCAATTCGCTCACCAAATTCGCCATCGCCGCCTTCGCCCCGGCGTTGCTCAATGTCGCGCTGATCGTGGCGTTGCTGGTATCGCCGCCCGACAAGGTCGAAACCGTGCGCTTCATGGCGATCGCGGTGCTGGTCGGCGGCGTCTTCCAGTTCCTGTTATGCTGGGCCGCGGTGCGCCGCGCCGGAGTCCGGCTGCGCTTCGGCCGCCCGCGCATGACCCCCGCAGTGCGCGAATTGGTAATGCTGATTCTGCCCGCCACGGTCGCCGCCGGAGTCTATCAGATCAGCCAATTGTTCTACGCTTACTTCTCGACCCGGCTGGGCGAAGGCGCGCTGACCAACCTGTCCTACGCCGACCGCCTCAACCAGCTGCCGCTGTCGATCATCGGCACGGCGCTTGGAGTCGCCATATTGCCGTCGATCAGCCAGGCCATCGCCCGCGACGATGCGGTCGAGGCGGCCGATGTCCAGGCCCGCGCCTTCGACCTCTCGATGCTGCTCACCCTCCCCGCCACCCTCGCGCTGGCGGTGGCCGCAGGGCCGATCATCGGCGCGCTCTACCAGGGCGGCGAATATAGCGTCGAAAGCGCCCGCATCACCGGCAACATCCTCGCCATCCTCGTCACCGGACTGCCGGCTTATGTGCTGGTCAAGGTGCTGACCCCGGCATTCTATGCGCGCAAGGACGTCCGCACCCCGGTGCGCATCGCGATGAGCATCCTCGCGCTCGGCGTGGTCGCCAATTTCGCGCTGATCCCGGTGATGGGGATTTATGCCCTCGCCACCGTCACCTCGGCCAGCGCGTGGATCAATTTCGGCCTGCTGTTCGGGTTTCTTTACTATCGCGGGCATTTCCGCATGCCCGCCTGGCTGATCAGCCGGGTGGTTCGGCAATTCATCGCCGCCGCGGCGATGGGCGCCGCGCTCTACGCCATCAACCGCGCCATCGGCGGCATGTTCTTCGGCAGTGTCGGCGAGCGGATCATCGGGCTCGGCGCGCTGGTCGGCACCGGCGCGCTGGTCTATTTCGCGGTGGCGTGGGCGATCGGCGGGATCGACCGCGAGGCGATCCTCATCCTCCTCCGCCGCAAAAAGGTCACCGACTGATGCGTGTCGTTTCCGGAATCCAGCCGACCGGCGACCTGCATCTGGGCAATTTGCTCGGCGCGATCCTGCGCTGGGTGCGGATGCAGGATGAGGCACAATGCCTGTTCTTCCTCGCCGACCTTCACGCGCTGACGGTCGATGTCGATCCGGCCCAGCTTCGCGGCAATCTTCGTGAAATGGCCGCCGCGCTGATCGCCAGCGGGATCGATCCCGAGCGCTCGATCCTGTTCCAGCAAAGCGCGGTGCGCGAACATGCCGAGCTGGCCTGGGTGCTGCAATGCACCGCGCGGATGGGCTGGCTCAGCCGCATGACCCAGTTCAAGGACAAGAGCGGCAAGAATAAGGAAGGCGCCAGCGTCGGCCTGTTCACTTATCCGGTGCTCCAGGCGGCCGACGTTTTACTTTATCACGCCACTCACGTGCCGGTCGGCGACGACCAGAAGCAGCATATCGAGCTAGCGCGCGACATCGCGCTCAAATTCAACAATGATTATCAGGCCGAACTGTTCACCGTGCCCGAGCCATTCATCGGCGGCGGCACTGCGGCGCGGGTGATGAGCTTGCGCGACGGAAGCGCCAAAATGTCCAAATCCGATCCGTCAGACATGAGCCGAATCAACCTGACCGACAGCGACGAGTCGATCGCCCAGAAAATCCGCAAGGCCCGCACCGATCCCGAGCCGATCGACGCCGATCCCGCCAACCTCGACTCGCGGCCCGAGGCGAAAAACCTCGTCGGCATCTATGCTGCGGTGACCGGCGGGACGGTCGAATCGGTGCTTGCCCAGTTCGACGGCCAGGGCTTCGGCAGCTTCAAGCCGGCGTTGGCCGATGCTCTGGTGGCGCTGATCGCTCCGCTTCGCACGCGGCTGGTCGAGCTTCGCGGTGATCCGGGCGAAATCGACCGGATTCTCGCCGCTGGGGCCGAAAAAGCCCGCATCCTGGCCGCTCCGACAATCGTCGAGGCCTATCGCGTGCTCGGCCTAACCCCTTGAAATACCGCTTCATCTCCCATTCACGGCAAAACATGTTATAAGCGCATCGTTATACCTCTGCAGAGGATGAGTAAGATGCGTATCAATAAATTGGCAGCCGCCGCGCTGCTCGGAATTTCGGCTCTCGGGCTCAATGCCTGCGCCACCGGTTTCCCAACCCAGGTTTCGCGATATCAAGCGATGCCTGCGCCGCAGGGTCAGAGCTTTTTCGTCGTCGCGGCGAACCCGGCCGATGCCGGCGGGCTCCAGTTCAGCCAATATGCGACCATCGTCGCTCAAGCGATGCAGGCCCAGGGCTATGTCCCCGCCGCGTCGCCGCAAGCTGCGACCATGCTCGTCCAGCTCGATTACGGGGTCGACCGGGGCCAGCAGGAAATTGACGTCGATCCCTTCGCCAACGGCTTTTATCGCGGCGGATTTGGCGGCTTTTACGACCCCTTCTACCGCCGCGGTTTTTACGGACGGCCCTATTATTCGCGCTACGGCTCCTATCGCGGCCGCGTGCCGTTCTATTATGGCTGGGACGATCCTTTCTGGGGCTCGTCGTTCAACAGCACCCGCGCTTATACCGTCTACAAGAGCTTTCTGGACGTCGACATCCGCCGTCGCGCCGACAATGCGGCCTTGTTCGAAGGTCATGCCAAGGCGCGGTCTCAGACCGACAATCTCGGCGTGCTCGTCCCGAACCTGATCGAAGCGATGTTCACCGGCTTTCCCGGTCGCAATGGCGAAACGGTCAGGATCACCGTTCCGCCGGCACGACGCGCGGGTTAGGCCAGCCAGTTACTAGAGCGTGGGAATCGAGGGCCCGTCCGGAGCAATCCGGGCGGGCTTTTGCCTGGTCGTGTCCAGCTGGAAATTGGTCCTCCCCCGCCGCGGGTGCTGGCGGGGGAGGTCGGCGCCGAAGCACCGAGGCGATGGCGCGGCTCAGCCTTCGAGCTGGCGGGTGAGCAAGCGGATGTCGGCGTCGAGCTCGGCATCAGCGGCACGCAATTTCTCAATCTGTTTGACCGCGTGGATCACCGTCGTGTGATCGCGCCCGCCGAAGCGCCGTCCGATGTCAGGCAGGGATTTCGGCGTCAGTTGCTTGGATAGGTACATCGCCACCTGGCGCGGCCGGGCGACTTCGCGCGCACGCCGCGCGCTGGTCATCTCCGCCTTGCGGATGCGATAATGCTCGGCCACCTGGGTCTGGATCTCGTCGATCGAAATGCGCCGCTGATTGGCGCGCAATACATTGGCCAGCACCTCCTCGACGAACGGCAAATCGATCGCGCGACCGGTCATCATCGCATAGGCCGCGATGCGGTTGAGAGCGCCTTCGAGCTCGCGGATCGAGTTGGTCAGGCGGCGGGCGAGGAATTCGATCACCGGCTGGGTCATGCTGATGCCGGGCAGCCCCGCCAGCTTGGCGGTCAGGATATTGAGCCTGAGCTCATATTCGGCGGGGTTGATGTCGGCCACCAGCCCCCACGACAGCCGCGACAGGATGCGCGGCGCGATCCCGTCGAGATCTTGCGGTGCACGGTCGGAGGTGATCACCAGCCGCCGTCCGGCGGTGATGATCTCGTTCATCGTGTGGAAGAATTCTTCCTGGGTCGAATCCTTGCCGGCAATGAACTGGACGTCGTCGATCAGCAGCAGATCAGCCGAGCGCAGCCGCCCCTTGAAGCCGATCGTGTCATTCTCGCGCAGCGCACGAACAAATTCGACCATGAACTTTTCGGCCGACATCGAGACCACCCGCGCGGTCGGCCGGCGGGCTAGGAAATCCTGCCCTATGGCGTGCAGCAAATGGGTTTTGCCGCGCCCGGTGCCGCCGTGGATGAACAACGGGTTGAAGCTCACCGAATCGGCGCTCGCCAGCGTCTTGGCGGCGGTCGCGGCAACTTCATTGGCCTTGCCGATAACGAAGGTGTCGAAGCGGTAGCGCGGATCGAAATTGGGGGCATCGGGATCGCGCGGCCCAGCCTTGGCGGTCGGCGCCGGAATTTCCTCGAGGATCAACAACGGCGACGGGCGCGGCCCACCCTCGGCAGCAGCGATTCGCACCTCGCGAACGATCGGCAGCACCGTCTTCCACGCCAGCGCGAGTCGCTCGCCGAAATGCGAGCGCACCCAATCGGCCATGAATTTGGATGGCATGACCAGCTCGAGCGCGCCGGTGTCGACGTCAAATTCGCCAAGCTCGGCGGGTTTGAGCCAGCCATCGAATGTGCGCGCACCACAGTCGCGGCGAAGCCCGGTGCGGATTTGCTCCCAGGCCGCGGCCAGTGGTGTCTCCAGGGTCTCGAATGAGCCTTGGTCGATCACCGTCACTGGCTCAATTACGTGCACCTTCTGGCGCCTCCCCATATACCCTGCCCGCAAGCAAACTCATCGTCTCCGCGAGGCAAAAGTCGGGTGCTGCGTCCGACTGCGAGTCGCGACGCCCCAAACTGCTTCTGCGCGGTGCCCCCCAGCAGAATCACTGCGGAGCCGACGTTTTTGCGAGCATGGGAGGCAGTGTTCAAGCGGCTTTTTTC
>JBDSOV010000036.1:0-3122 GCA_039914575.1 Sphingomicrobium sp. | reverse complement strand
AGGGACTCGAACCCCCACATCTTGCGATACTTGGACCTAAACCAAGCGCGTCTACCAATTCCGCCACGCCCGCGCGGACGCCATTAAGGTGCGCGGCCTATAGCAAGGATCGGGCGCGGGGCAAGCCAGCTGGGCGCGCAAGGCAACCATGCGCGCCTCCAACACGTTGAGTCGAAAAGGAGTTGATTCCATGCAGGACCAGCAGCCCGACAATTTGCCGCCCTCGACCCCGGACCCGGTGCCGTCGAACGATCCCTCCCCACCGGCCCAGCCAAGCGAGGCGCCAGCCGAAAGCCCGCCGTCGCAGCCGCCGATCGATGTCCCCTCGCCGTCGTCGCCCGGAACCGAAGCGCCGACCACGCCAATCTCGCCGATTGCGTGATGGCCCCCATTCCTCTGATGGCTAGCGCCCCGCCCGAACCGCCGCCCGTGCCGCTCCCCGGCGAACCCGAACCGCCGCCCCCGCCCGATCCGGTGGCGGCCTAGCGCTTCAACCGCGCCGAGTTAGCGACCGCCTCGAAATCGGGCAGCGCGGCGTTGAAATAATGCGACCGCGCGCCGTCGAGCAGCACCAGATACAATCGCCCGTCGATCACCGCGCCGACCGATCGCCCGCGCCGCCATACTTCGTCGGTATCGAGATGGTCGAAGTCGAACTGGAAGCCGGGATAACCCATGAACTGACGCGGACTCAGGCCGATGGTCTTAAAATCGACCGTACCGGCCTTCACGCGGTAAAAGCTCTCCAGCATCGCGGTGACTTCGGGGGCGGTCATGTCGGAACGGAATTTGGGCACTTGCTGCGAGCTCCGCTTGCTCTGGCGGATGATGTAGCGGCCGCCCTTCAGGCCGGTGACGAAGCTCAGCGAGTCGAGGCTTGATCCGCTCAGCGTCCAATCCTCAACCGCTCGGATATCGTCGATCGACCAGGTCGAGCTGACCCGGTTCCACTCGCGCGTCGGGGTGACCACCACCGACCCGTCGCCGACCTCGACGCTGCGCGCGCGGATTAGCGAATAACCGCCATAGCCGAACCCCCCGCCGCCAAGCCCGGCGCCGCACCCGCCGAGCGCGATGGCGGCGATCAAGATTTTGGTGACGTGTTTCATGGCGGGACCCCTACTGAAGCAATTGGCGAATGAATGGGGCGTCGGGTGCGTCGGGCGCCATCATCAGGTAACGGGCATACGCCGCCTTGGCCTCGCCGACACGCCCCGCTTTTTGCAGCATCACCCCATGCCACCGCCACGCATCGGGCGGAGCGTCGGGATAGGCCACCGCGACCGCATAGCCTTGCGCCGCACGCGCATCGTCGCCGGCGCGATTGCGCAGGCGCCAGATCTCCGCCTCGTGAAACCGCAGCAGGCCGTTCCAGCCGTCAATCGCCAGCGTCTCGACGATCGTCTGGCTCGCGCCCGGGTCGTTCAATTTGACCTGATCATCGAGCAGCATCCGGCGGATCGGCGCGATCGCCGACAGGTAACGCGCGCGGCCATCATCATAGCTGCGCCCCGGCACAGTGACTTCGGCGGCCGAACGCCTGAGATCGGCCATCCGTGATTCGGGCGCCGGGTGGGTCGAGAACAGAGAATAGCCACGGTCGCGCTTCTTGCGGCGATATTTGGCCGAGGCGTCGAGCTCGCGGATCAATTGGTCCCACGTCTCGGCCATCGCGGTCGGCGCAAAGCCCGCGCCGGCGAGCAGCCGCACCCCCATCGCATCGGCCTCGGCCTCGAGCGTGCGATTGTAGCGAAACAGGCTCAGGATCGTGCCAAGCTCGGCGAGCCGCGCGAGGTCGCCGGTATAAACCCCCGCCGCGCCCCCGGCGACGCCCGCGCCCATCGCCAGCACCGCGAACAGGTCGGTCTTGGTCCGCATATCGCGCCACTGACGGATCTGGTGCTTGCGCAGGAAATGGCCCGATTCATGCGCGATCACCCCCGCCAGCTGGGCCTCGTTGCGCATCCTTAGTAGCAGGCCCGAAAAGATCACCGCGAAGCCGGTCGGAAACATCACCGCGTTGAACTCGGGAATCCGCGCGAGGTAGATTCGCATATCCTTCGCCGCCGGTCCGCCGACCTTGCCGATCAGTCCCGCCAGATACGAATTGAGCGCCGGATCCTTGATCAGCAAGTTGGAACCCGCAATCTCCTCCTCGACCCGCGCCATCTGCTGCCACATGCCGATCTCGTCGCGGTCAATCGGCTTGTAACCAGGGCCGATCATCGGCTCCATCGTCGATGGCGGGATGCGCGCCTCCGCCACCCCCGTCGACAAAACCGCGGCTAGCCCACCGCCGCCCGCCAGTAATGCTCGGCGCGACAGGCTCATGGCCGCGCCTTGCTTTGCGTCTTCTGGGGGCGCCGCACGTCCTTGCCCGGCTTCATCCGCCCCAGCAGCCGCTCGACCATCACCACCGCGCCATCGGCCGTGCGAATGTCGCCAAACTTGATCCCGGCGATCTGGCCGCCGGTCTGGAGAACATTGAACCACACCACTTCGCCGCTGCGAAGGTCGACCAGGCTGGCATATGCAAATTGCCCGCCGCCACCGATGGTGGGGGCGCAGAAACCGACCGCACACCCCGCGATCCCCAGCACCTGCAGCGCGACCCGCCCGGAGGAGGCGAAACTATCCTCGGCGTAGAGGAACAAAGCGTAATCCATCCTGCTCTTGCGCCCCAGCGCGACCGCATCCTCGCCCAAGGTCCAGTCGAGCCCCTTGCCACGCTTGGTCGGCAAATAGGCGCCCGAATATTTGTGCAGCGCGATCGAGGAGCCGACCGCATAATGCAGCCGCTCGAGCTCGGCGACGGTCTCGGCATCGACCCCGGGCAGCGCGTCGCGCTTTTCGAGCACCAGTACATTGCCTCCCCGCCCCGCCTGCTGCGCCTTCAACGCGGCGAGCAGATTGGCGCGCGCCGCCTCGGTCCAGTCGGCGCGCGGCTCGACCATCCCGCCGGTGGTGACCGACCCGACCGTGACGTCGGGGCGCATCACCAGTAGTTTGTAATCGCCGGCCGGCGGGGTGAACTGGACGTCGGCATATTGCTTGGTCTGGACGCAGGCGGAGAGCGCCAGCGCCGCCGCCCCGATGGCGATGTAATTGCGATGCATACCAGC
>JBDSOV010000032.1:0-4649 GCA_039914575.1 Sphingomicrobium sp. | reverse complement strand
TGAAGTTGGCGGTATCGATCGCTGGCAAGGTCAAGGCGATGAACGCGGTCAGCGCGACGACCTTGATCGTCACCAGGATGCTATTGACCTTGGCGCTCTCGCTGGTGCCGATCATCAGCAGCCAGGTTACCAGCAACGCGATGATCAGCGCGGGGAGGTTGATCAACCCGCCCGGCGCTCCGCCGAGCGCGAGCGGCCCGGCAGTGAGATAAGCGGGTAAGGCGATCCCGAACGTGTCGTTGAGGATCGTGCCGGTAAAATAGCCAGACCAGCCGACCGACACAGCGGAGGCGGCGATGGCATATTCGAGCACCAGCGCCCAGCCAACCGTCCAGGCGAGAAACTCGCCCATCGTCGCGTAACTGTAGGTGTAAGCGGAGCCCGCGACGGGGATCATCGAGGCGATTTCGGCATAGCAAAGCGCGGCGACGACACACACCGCACCGGCGATGACGAATGCCAGCATCAGGCCCGGACCGGCTTTCTGCGCGCCGGCGGCGGTGAGCACGAAAATGCCCGTGCCGATAATGCAGCCGATCCCGAACAGGGTCAGCTGAAAGGCGCCCAACGTGCGCTTCAGCGATTTCTTTTCCGCGGTCGCCAGAATGGCGTCGAGCGGTTTGACGCGGTCGAATAACATGGAAATCCCCTTGGCCGGCGGCACCCGCTTCATGCGCGGGCGCTCATAGTTAACTGGTGGGGGCAGAGCCTAGCGCCTCAATCGGCGAGGGCAATCCCCTTACTAGCAAGGATCGGCCACTTACGTCGCAAGCATCGGTCCCAGCGGCTGGCCGCCGAAGATGTGGACGTGGAGGTGCGGCACCTCCTGGCCCGAGCGCTTGCCGGTGTTGGCGAGCAGGCGATAGCCCTGGGTGTCGGCGCCGACGATCCGCGCCACTTCGCCCACCGCGCGGGCCAAGCCGGCCAGTTCGGCATCGCTCGCAACTTTCGAGAAATCGTCCCAGCTGACGTACGCGCCCTTGGGGATTACCAGCACATGCAGCGGCGCCAGCGGGGCGATGTCGTGAAAGGCGAGGACGTGCTCGTCCTCATACACCTTGTTGCACGGTATCTCGCCGCGCAGGATCTTCGCGAAAATGTTCTGATCGTCATAAGGCTGAGTGGAATCGACCGGCATAGAAGACCTCGCTTGACCGTTTGGCATGGTCCGCTACCACGAAAAGCGATGACCGACGACACGCCCGAAAGCCTGATTCCCTACGACGAGATCGTGCAGGAGGCGCTGCGCGATGTGGTTGGACGCGTGCTGTACGAGGTCGAGCGGTCGGGCGGTCATCTGCCCGGAGGCCATCATTTCTATATCACCTTTCAGACGCGCATGCCGGGGGTGACCATCCCCAAGCATCTCGCCGATCGCTTCCCCGATGAAATGACGATCGTCATCCAGCATCGCTTCTGGGATTTGAAGGTGGAGGACGAATTCTTCACCGTCGGCCTGTCGTTCGGCGGCATCCCCTCCACCCTGGTGGTGCCATTCGCCGCGGTTACCGATTTCGTCGATCCGGCGGTCGATTTCAGTCTGAAGTTCCAGGCCAATGGCGCCCCGATCGAGCATGAGGACCATGACGAGCCCGAGAATGACCGCCCGGTGGTTGAGCCGGTCGATGACGGCTCGAACGTCGTCAGCGTCGATTTCACGAAGAAAAAATGACGGATGCGTAGCTCCGTCACCCCGGACTTGATCCGGGGTCTACCTGCCTTTTACGGGGCGGCGCGACAAATAGGTGGATCCCGGCGCAGGGCCGGGATGACGAAAGGGCAAGAATGACACCCACCCGCACCGAAACCGACAGCTTCGGACCGCTCGAGGTTCCCGGCGACAGCTATTGGGGGGCGCAGACCGAACGGTCGATGGGCAATTTCCCGTTTGGGACAAGCGAACGAATGCCGGTCGAGATCGTCCACGCCTTAGGCTTCGTCAAACAGGCCGCGGCGCGTGTCAATGCGCGGATCGGCGGGCTTGATCCAGAGCTCGCCGAGGCGATCCAGCAGGCTGCTGCCGAGGTTGCGCGCGGCGACCTCGACGGGCAATTTCCTTTGGTCATCTGGCAGACAGGGTCGGGCACCCAGTCCAACATGAACGCCAATGAAGTGATCGCCGGCCGCGCCAATGAAACGCTGGCGGGCACGCGCGGCGGCAAGGCACCGGTTCACCCCAACGACCATGTCAATTCGGGCCAGTCGTCGAACGACAGCTTTCCCACCGCAATGCACATTGCCGCCGGGATCGCGGTCAGCCGGAATTTGGTCCCCGCGCTCACCCTGATCCACACTCGACTCGGCGAGATCTCCTCTCGCTGGGACCATATCGTCAAGATCGGCCGCACCCATTTGCAGGACGCGACCCCGTTGACGCTCGGCCAGGAATTCTCCGGCTACGCCCAGCAGATCGAAGACAATATCGCGCGGGTCGACGGCGTGCTGCCGCGCGTTATGCGGTTGGCGCAGGGCGGCACCGCAGTCGGCACCGGACTCAACGCGCCCGAGGGATTCGCCAAGGCGTTCGCCAAGGAAGTCGCCAATCTCACCCAATTGCCGTTCACCTCGGCGCCCAACAAATTCGCCGAGCTTGCCGCGCACGACACGATGGTCGAGCTGTCGGGGGTGCTCAACACGCTTGCCGTGTCGCTGACCAAGATCGCCAACGACATTCGCCTGCTCGGCTCTGGGCCGCGCTGCGGGCTCGGCGAATTGAAGCTTCCGGAGAATGAGCCGGGCAGTTCGATCATGCCGGGCAAGGTCAACCCGACCCAGTGCGAGATGCTAACGATGGTCGCTGCCCAGGTGATGGGCAATCATGTCGCGGTAACCATCGGGGGCTTGCAGGGTCATCTCGAACTCAACGTGTTCAAGCCGCTGATCGCGGCCAATGTGATTCGCTCGATCAACCTGCTGAGCGTGGGCATGGAGAGCTTCACCCAGCGCACGCTCGATGGCCTCGAAGCAGATGAAGCGCGGATCGCGGCGCTGATGAACCAGTCGCTGATGCTGGTCACTGCGCTCGCGCCCGAAATTGGCTATGATAATGCTACGACCATCGCCAAGCATGCCCACAAGCAGGGCATCACGCTGAAACAGGCCGGACTCGATCTCGGGCTGGTCGATGAGGAGACGTTCGATCGTGTCGTCAAACCCGAGGCCATGCTTGGCCGTTAGCCGTTCCGCCCTCCGCTTGGCGGCCGTTGCACTCCTGATCGCGCTCGCCGGCTGCGCCCGGCGCGAGGCGCCCCCGCCGCCCCGCCCCTTGCCTACCCGCCCGGTCCCGCCAAGTGTTGCGCGGCCGCTTCCAACAACCAGCTATGTCGCCACCGCCGCGTCGATCGACTTGTACGACGTCCGCGCCGGTGATCTCGCGCAGCGGCGCGCCACCGACGGCCGGCTCCGCAATTTTGCAGCGCGGCTGGCCGAGGATCATCGTGGCACCGCGGCGCAACTGTCCTATGCCGGACGGCGATTGAACCTGATGCCCTCGGCCGAGATGGCGCCGCCACATCGGGCGCTGTTTGATGGACTGGCGGATGCGATCGATTTCGACGCTTTGTTCCTTCGCCAGCAACTCGACATCCACCAGTCGGCCCAACGGATGCACGCGGCTTATGCCGCGGGTGGCGACAGCCCGACCTTACGGCCGGTGGCCGCAAACGCCGCGTCGGTCGAGGCGCGGCATCTCGACCTGTTGCGTTCGTTCTAGACCTAGAGCTTCCAGTTAAGTCGGGCGCCGATGTTGTCGATGCCGGGGTTCTGCTTGCCGAACAATTGGGCGTGGCTCAGGTGCACCCAGCTCGCCTCGATCGTCATCCGCTCGCTGATCCGCGCGCCGATGCCAAGCTCGGGCTCAAACAAAATGCGGCTGCCAAATTCGACCTTGTCGTTGAACGGATTGTCGGTGTTGCGCGCCGATCCGGTGTGAATTGCCAGGCCGAGGCCGGGGCGGACATAAATCCGGTCGCCGAATTTCCAAGACAGGCCGGCCGCAGCGTAATTGGTGTCGCCGTTGGTGTTAATCGCCCCGAACACATAAGGCGCTAGTCCGGTGCCGGCGATGATCGGCTCGCCGCGAAAGCCCAATTGGAAGTCGATCCCACCCTCGGGCGATCCGCCCAGCGTCAGTGGTGTATCGACACCATGAACGTAGAGGCCGCCGAACAGTTCGCCGGCCTGAGCCGGGGTGGGGGCGGCCGTAGCGATCGCCAGGCCAGTCAGGATCAATGCTTTCACGTGGCTGCTCCTCAACAAGAATTCCGCCAGATGCCGGAAAAGCAGCGCCTTGCCAACAGCTTAGCGATCAGGCGCCGGCCTGCCACAGTCGGATCATATCGGTCGGCATGATCAGCATCCAGACGTTGAGCGTCAGATTATCGCGAATGATGACGAGGGTCAGCAGCTCGAAGCCGATGGCCAGCGCGACGCTCGCCCACACTGGCAGCCGCCGCGCGGCAAGGAAGCCGAGTCCCATCATGGCGATGTCGCTCATCGAATTGAGGATCGAGTCGCCGCTATAGCCCAGCGCCATCGTCGCTTCGCGGTAACGGTCGATCACCAGCGGGGTGTTCTCCATGATCTCCCATGCCGCCTCGACCACGAGGGATATCAGGAAGCGTCGCTCGACCGGCTGCCACACTTTGCCA
>JBDSOV010000227.1:0-4521 GCA_039914575.1 Sphingomicrobium sp. | reverse complement strand
TCCCGATCCTCTCCATCCTGATCGCGGTCCCGCTCCTCGCGGGCGTCATCGCATTGTTCCTCAGTGCCAGCGGTGCGCGTTGGATCGCGCTGATCGCGACCCTGATCGACCTCGCGCTCGGGATCCTGCTGTGGGTCACCTACGACCCCTCGGGCGCGCAATGGCAATTCATCGAATCCTTCGGCACCGGCCCAATCGCCTGGGCACTGGGGATCGACGGAATCGCGCTGATGCTGATCATGCTCAGCGTGTTCCTGATGCCGATCTGCATCGGTGCGTCGTGGCGCTCGATTGAAAAGCGCGTACCCGAATATATGGCCGCCTTCCTGCTGATGGAGGCGCTGATGATCGGCGTGTTCGCGGCGCAGGATCTTTTGCTGTTCTACATCTTCTTCGAAGGCGGCCTGATTCCGATGTACCTCATCATCGGCATCTGGGGCGGGGCCGAGCGGATCAAGGCGAGCTACAAATTCTTCCTCTACACATTGTTCGGCTCGGTGCTGATGCTGGTCGCGATGCTGGTGATGATCGGAATCGCCGGCACCTCGTCGATCCCGGCGCTGATGGCCTATGACTTCGCGCCCGGGCTGCAATGGTGGCTGTGGCTCGCCTTCTTCGCCAGCTTCGCGGTCAAGATGCCGATGTGGCCGGTCCACACTTGGCTGCCCGACGCCCACGTCCAGGCCCCGACCGCGGGCTCGGTAATCCTCGCCGGGGTGCTGCTCAAAATGGGCGGCTACGGTTTCATCCGTTTCTCGCTGCCGATGTTCCCCGAGGCCTCGGCGCAGTTTGTGCCGTTCGTGTTCGTGCTCAGCGGCATCGCGGTGGTCTACACCAGCCTCGTCGCGTTGGCCCAGCGCGACATGAAGAAGCTCATCGCTTATTCCTCGGTCGCGCACATGGCGTTCGTCACCTTCGGCCTGTTCGCCTTCAACCGCCAGGGGATCGAGGGCGCGATGATGGTGATGCTAAGCCACGGGCTCGTCTCGGGTGCCTTGTTCCTGTGCGTCGGTGTGATCTACGACCGCCTCCACACCCGCGAGATCGACCGCTACGGCGGCCTTTCCGACAATATGCCCGGCTATGCCTTGCTGTTCATGCTGTTCACCATGGCCAGCGTCGGCCTGCCCGGAACCAGCGGCTTCGTCGGCGAATTTTTGGCGCTGGTCGGCACCTACGAAGCATCAAGCTGGGCGGGGATCGTTGCCACCACCGGGATCATCCTCGGCGCGGCCTACATGCTCTATCTCTACTGGCGGATCGCTTACGGCACCCAGCGCAATGCCGATGCTGCGGCGATGCCCGATTTGAACGCCCGCGAATGGTGGCTGCTCGCTCCGATCGCCGCGGCGGTGCTATGGATGGGCGTCTATCCGGAAAGCTTCATGCGCCCGATGCGTGCCGATGTCGGGCGCCTGCTCGAACGGATCGAGCGTGCCGCCCCGCCGGGGGATTCGCATCTCGCCGCGGGCAAGCCCGCATCCGCTGAAACGGCCACTCCAGCGGCGGAAGCCCATTGATGAACCTCGCCGCCATCCTCCCCGAAATCCTGCTCACCGTCGGTGCGATCGTGCTGATGATGGTCGCCGCTTTCGGTGGCCGCCGCGTCACGGTGGTCACGACCTGGGTCGCGGTCGCGCTGCTGGTGATTGCGGCGATCGTCACGCTCGGTCGCCCGCAGGATGCCGGGCCATTGTTCGGCGGCCTGATCGTCGCCGACGGCTTTGGCGCTTTCGGCAAGGTGCTGATCTTCCTCTCCGCCGCAGTCGCGATCATCGCCGCTTATGGCTGGTTCGAGCGCGATTTTGAGCATGCCGCCGAATATCCGGTGCTGATCCTGCTCGCCACGGTCGGCACCGCGGTAATGGTCTCGGCAACCAGCCTGATGACGCTCTACGTCGGGCTCGAGCTGAGCAGCCTGGCGGGCTATGTCCTCGCCGCTTACCGCCGCTCCGACGACCGCTCGGCCGAGGCGGGGCTCAAATATTTTGTCTTGGGCGCGCTCGCTTCGGGCATCCTGCTCTACGGCATTTCCTTGCTCTACGGTTTCACCGGCACCACCGGTTTCAACGGCATCGCCGCCGCTTTTGCGCGCGATACGACCCCGTCGATCGGTTTGCTGTTCGGATTGGTGTTCACGCTCGCCGGAATGGCGTTCAAGATCAGCGCGGTGCCGTTCCATATGTGGACGCCCGACGTCTACGAAGGCGCGCCGACCCCGGTCACGGCATTTTTCGCCTCGGCCCCCAAGGTCGCCGCCGTCCTGCTCGCCACCCGCATCTGCCTCGACGCGCTTGGCCCCGCAACCGATGCGTGGCGTCAGATCGTGGTGTTCGCGGCCTTGGCCTCGATCGCGCTCGGCGCCATCGCCGCTTACGGCCAGACTAATATCAAACGGCTGCTGGCTTATTCATCGATCAACAATGTCGGCTTCGCGCTGATCGGACTTGCCGCTGGCGGCCCGCGCGGCGCGTCGGCGGTGTTGTTCTACATGGCGATCTATGTCGTGATGACATTGGGCGCGTTCCTGTGCGTGCTTCGGATGCGCGATGCCGACGGCCAACCGGTCGAAAGCCTCGCCAGCCTGTCGGGCCTGTCGCAGTCGCGCCCTGGCCTCGCCGCCGCCATCGCCATCTTCATGTTCAGCCTCGCCGGTATCCCGCCGTTGCTCGGATTCTGGCCCAAGGTCGTGGTCTTCCAGGCGGCGATCGGGGAGGGGCTGGTGTGGCTCGCCGTGGCCGGCTTCCTCGGCTCGGTGATCGGCGCTTATTATTACATCAAGATCGTCAAGATCATCTATTTCGACGCCCCCGCCGCGCCCTTCGCCAAGGCGCACGCGCCGGTCGAAACCGCGCTGATCCTCGCCGCCGCAATCGCGGTCAGCCCACTCGGCTATCTGCTGATCGGCCCGATCGGCAACTTGGCCGACAAGGCCGCCGCGACGTTGTTCTGAGGGTCCGCTGACCCGGCTCCATTTCGTCGAGGCGACCGGGTCGACCAACGCCGACCTGCTTGCCGATCCGTCCGCCAATGAGGGCGACTGGCTGATTGCGTTGCGCCAGTCGTCTGCGCGCGGGCGGCAGGGGCGTGAATGGCACTCGATCGACGGCAATTTCGCGGGATCGACCCTGATCCAACTCCGGCTAGGCGACCCGCCTCCCGCCACGCTCGCGCTCGCTGCGGGCCTCGCGCTGATCGAGGCAATCGACTTCGCCGCGCCAGGCCGCGCGCTGCAACTCAAATGGCCCAACGACCTGATGAAGGACGGTGCCAAGCTCGGCGGCATCCTGCTTGAGCGCAGCGGAGACCGCGTCGTCGCCGGGTTCGGGGTCAATCTCGCCGCCGCACCCGATATCGAAGGGCGTCCCACCGCCCACCTCGACGGCACGGTCACTCCGCACACGTTCGCCCCGTTGCTCGCCGCCAGCCTCGCCCGTTTGCTGACCGCGTGGCGTGGCGCCGATCCTGCCGCGTTCATCGCCGCGTGGCAGCTCCGCGCCCATCCCGTCGGCACAGCGATCACTGTCCACAACGCCCCCGGCGAACGCCTGTCGGGCCGCTTCGACGGGCTCGAGCCCGACGGCGCGCTTCGGCTTGCCCTCAACGGCGGCGGGATAGAGCGGATCCATGCCGGCGATGTGACCCTCGCCAATCCCCCTCCGGCGCGCTAGGGCGCGCACATGCTGCTCGCGATCGATGCCGGAAACACCAATGTCGTCTTCGCTTTGGTCGATGACGAGGGAGTGATTAAAACCCGGTGGCGAATCGCAACCGATCCTCGCCGCACCGCTGACGAATATGCCGTCTGGCTCCATCAGTTGCTGGCGATGGAAGGCTTTGCCAAGGCCGATGTCGCAAAGGTGATTATCGGAACGGTGGTGCCGCGCGCACTGCACAACCTCACCGTGCTGGCCGAGAAATATTTCCACCAAACGCCGTTGGTCGCGGGGCAAAGCGGCTGGCCGATCGCGCTCGACGTGCCCGAGCCAGCCACAGTTGGCGCCGACCGCGCCTTAAACGCCATCGCCGGCCATGCGCGGCATGAAGGCGATTTGATCATCGTCGACTTCGGCACCGCGACGACGTTCGACGTGGTCGACTTTTCGGGCGCCTACAAAGGCGGGATAATCGCCCCTGGGATCAACCTGTCATTGGACGCCTTGGTGTCCGCCGCGGCCAAGCTCCCCCGCATCGCGATCGAAGTGCCTGAGGACAACAGCGTCATCGGCCGCACCACCGAAAGCCAGATGCTGATCGGGGTTTACTGGGGTTATGTCACGCTGATCGAGGGGCTGGTGGCGCGGCTCAAGGCTGAAATCGGCCGCCCGGCGCGCGTGATCGCCACTGGCGGCCTCGCCATATTGTTCGACCAGAACACCGACGCGTTCGACAGCATCGAACCCGACCTCACCATCCAGGGCCTCGCCCTGCTCGCCGCGAAGGCCCCAACAAAATGACACCCGGCGAAGAACTGCTTTTCCTGGCCCTCGGCGGCTCGGGCGAGATTGGCATGAACGTCAA
>JBDSOV010000224.1:0-2515 GCA_039914575.1 Sphingomicrobium sp. | reverse complement strand
ACCTTGTTTTTCATGCCTGCGCACCAGAGGGCGGTTCCTCCCGGGCGCCCCCATGGCGCTCGATCAGGTCCGGCCGCCTTAGCCGTGTGTCTTCGGAAGCCCGGTCGTGTCGCCACGCCGCGATCCTTGCATGATCCCCCGATCGCAGCACTTCGGGGATCGCGCGTCCTTCCCAGATGGCTGGTCGGGTATAATGCGGATATTCGAGAAGCCCTGTATCGAAGCTCTCTTCCTCACCGCTGGAGGCCGCGCCCATTACCCCGGGGAGGAGCCGAACGCAAGCGTCGAGAAGGACCATCGCGCCAAGCTCGCCGCCCGACAGCACATAGTCGCCGATCGACACTTCCTCGACGGCGCGGGCGGCGAAGATCCGCTCGTCGAAGCCCTCGAAGCGGCCGCACAGCAGGATCGCGCCCGCGCCCGCCGTAAGCTCGCGCACCCGGGCCTGGGCAAGCGGCTTGCCGCGCGGGGTGAGCGCGAGGACGGGGCGGCCGTCGGCGACGGCATCGATCGCCGCCGCAAGCACATCGCAGCGAAGCACCATGCCTGCCCCGCCCCCGGCCGGTGTGTCGTCGACCGTGCGATGCTTGTCGATGGCGTGATCGCGGATGTTGTGAGCCTCAAGGTTCCACTTGCCCTCGCCAAGTGCGCGCCCGGCGATCGATACGCCGAGCGGCCCGGGAAACATCTCCGGGTACAGCGTGAGGATTGTGGCGCGAAAGGTCATCGCGCCTCTCTAGCGCCAAGATGCGGAGCTAGCGACCGCTTATGCGCCGCCACACCCACCGCCAGAAGCGGGCTTCGAGCAGCATCAGTTTGGCAATCCACGGCGGCGCGCCCGATGCGCTGGCCAGTTGATCGGCGCTGGCCTTGCCCGAAAAGGCCATCTTGATGGCACCCACGATCAGTCGAAGCTCGACGACGACGAGCAGCGCGACACCCGCCGTCCGCAGCCAACCGAGCCGGGAAAGCAAGGATTGCGATGTTTCTGGGACAAGCCAGGTCGCGAACCAGATTCCGAGGCAGGCAAGGCCAATCAGGCGAAGCGCCATCTGTTTGGAATCGAGCGTACCGCGGTAACAAAGGAAATAGAGCAAGGGCAGCGAGACGCAGGCATCGAATAGCAATGCTAGTTCGGCGACTCGTCCGTCGTGTTGCCAGTCGACCGACGCGACAAGGCTGACGGATGCAGACGCCAGTACCGGTAACAGCAACAGAAACCAGTGCCGCAGGATGATCGGTACGACGGCGGGCATGCGCATAGATGACCCCTCGATCAGATCCAATCGTCATAGCCGCACCGCGCTGTCATGTCATGCTATGGCGCAACCCGACACTATAATCGGTGGAACCCCTGCGCCACGCCCGGCATTGGAACGCGATGAACGACAAACCCCTCGACTGTCTGGTGATCGGCGGCGGCCCGGCCGGGCTGACCGCGGCGATTTACCTCGCGCGCTATCATCTCGACATCCTCGTCGTCGACGGGGGCAAGAGCCGCGCGGCGCTGATAACGTGTTCCCACAACCATGCCGGATTCCCCGACGGGATCAGCGGAGTCGAATTGCTCGAGCGGATGCGCGCCCAGGCTCAGAAATATGGCACGCGGATCGTCTCCGAACATGTCACCAAGCTTGACCGCGACGAGGCCAATGGCCTGTTCACCGCGAACTGGGGATCGGGCAGCGCAACCGCGCGCAGCGTATTGCTCGCCACCGGGGTCACCAACCGCCGCCCGCCGATGGACGAGGCATTGCACGACGAAGCGCTTGCAGCGGGGCTGATCCGTTACTGCCCGGTGTGCGACGGGTTTGAAGTCACCGACAAGAAGGTCGGGGTGATCGGGTCGGGCACGGGCGGGGTCAATGAAGCGCTCTTCCTGCGCAGCTTCACCGCCGACGTTACGTTGATCGCGCCGCACAAACGGATCGAGATTTCGGCCGAGGATCAGGCGCGGCTCGACGAGTCGGGGATCGAGACGGTCGATGGTCCGGCGGAGGGGGTCGCGGCGATGGATGGCTGCATCACGATCGACACCGCCGAGGGCCATTTCACCTTCGACAGCGTCTATCCGGCGCTGGGCAGCGACATCCATATCCAACTCGCCGAAATGATCGGGGCGGAGCTCAGCGAAAGCTGCTGCATCCGGGTCGACAGCCACCAGCGCACCTCGGTGCCGGGTCTGTACGCGGCCGGCGACGTTGTGCTCGGGCTCGACCAGATCAGCCATGCGATGGGCGAAGGCGGGGTCGCTTCAACCACCATCCGCAACGACCTGGCGAAGGCGCGGCCGCTCCGACGGTAATTAAGCGAGGAAGTCGGGGTCGAGCACGATCTTGTCATCGACGAGGTCGGCGATGCCGTCGCGGAACGGGATCAGCGAGTTTTTGCCGTCGGCTTTCTCGATATCGAGCAATTCGCCCGCGCCAAAATCCTCGATCGCGGCGACGATGCCGATCGGCTGCCCATCGCCATCGACGCACGGCAGTCCGACCAAATCGGCGTGATAATATTC
>JBDSOV010000208.1:0-3544 GCA_039914575.1 Sphingomicrobium sp. | reverse complement strand
TATATCGACCCCAAGAAGATCACCTATCTGCCCAACACCGCCGGCTGCTTCACCGCCGAGGATGCGATCCGGACCTTGCGGCTGGCGCGCGAAGCGGGGGGCTGGGATTTGGTCAAATTGGAGGTGCTGGGCGAGGCGCGGACGCTTTATCCCAATATGCGCGAGACGTTGCGCGCGACCGAGGTACTGGCCAAGGAAGGTTTCCTGCCGATGGTCTACTGCGCCGACGACCCGATCGCCGCGCAGCAGTTGGAAGAGGCGGGGGCGGTGGCGATCATGCCACTGGGCGCGCCGATCGGATCGGGGCTGGGGCTGCAGAACCGGGTCACTATCCGGCTGATCGTTGAGGGCGCGAAAGTGCCAGTGCTGGTCGACGCCGGGGTCGGCACCGCGAGCGACGCCGCGGTGGCGATGGAATTGGGCTGCGACGGGGTGCTGATGAACACCGCCATCGCCGAGGCCAAGGATCCGGTGCGGATGGCGCGGGCGATGAAATTGGCGGTCGAAGCGGGGCGCGAGGCGTATCTCTCCGGGCGGATGCAGAAGCGGATGTATGCCGACCCCAGCAGTCCGCTTGCCGGTCTGATCTAGCATTAGTTTATTGCAATCCGTCCGATTCGGGCCAGATTAAGCAAATAAAATAAATGACTTAGGCTAATGTGTCGAAGATCGATCGTCCTCTGATTCGGAGACATTTCATGCCTACTGGCTCACGAAAGTCCGCTGGAAACATCGACGTTAATCGCGGGAGCGTCCTGCTGCTGTTCACCGATCACGAAGCTAGAATCGCGCGCGATTGGCAGTTTGGTAAGAAGGATGGCGGAGCAAGGACGACCGCGATGCCGCCTGAACTGCCAATTTAGCGCCGAACCGAGTCCGGCTGCGACGAGCCGAGCAACCGCTCGCAGTCGTGCCTCGTTTACCATCCAGTGCAGTCCCAAATAGGAGACGGACGATGGGTGAATTCACCGACAAGGTTAAAGGCGAGACCAACGAGGCGATCGGCAATGTGAAGCAGGAATCGGGCAACCCCGAGACCCGCGAGGAAGGCAAGCTCCAGGAAGAAAAGGGCGAGCTGCAGGAAGAAAAAGGCGAGGTCGAAGGCGCCGTCGGGAACGACATCTAAGCGTCGACCATTCGACTTGACAAGGGCTGTCCCGCTTCGCGCGGGGCGGCCTTTTTCATGGCTATTGCGCGCGCAATTTCTCGATCGTGGTGGCGTTGCTGATCACCTCGACATCGGTCACGCAATGGATCAGGCGGATGCCCTTGCGCGCCATCGCATCGGCCAGCGCGGGGGCGAAGTCGGCGGTCGCCTCGACCCGGACGCCCCATCCGCCATAAGCGTCGGCGAGCTTGACGAAATCGGGGTTGGCGAGGGCGGTGCCGCTGACCCGCGCCGGATAGTCGCGTTCCTGGTGCATGCGAATCGTTCCGTAGGCGCCGTTGTCGACCAGGATGACGAGCAGGTCGGCGCCATATTGCGCGGCGGTCGCCAGTTCCTGCCCGTTCATCAGGAAATCGCCGTCGCCCGCGACGCACACCACCGGCCGGTCCTTGAAGCGGAGTGTTGCGGCGACCGCGGCGGGGAGGCCATAGCCCATCGTTCCCGAGGTCGGGGCGAGTTGGGTCGGTTGCGCTCCGTACTGCCAGTAGCGGTGCCACCAGCCCGAGAAATTGCCCGCGCCGTTGCAGATGATGGTGTTCGCCGGAAGCGCCTCGCGCATCGCCTTGACGCAAGGGCCGAGGTCTAGCTTCACCCGGTCGCGCGGCTTGGGTTCGCTCCACTCGAGCCACTCGCTGTGCGCTTCCTCTCCGGCCGAGAAGCGGACGAGGTCGGGGTCGCTCCACTCGTCGGCCATTTCGGCAAATTCGCTCATATCGGCGCAGATTGGCAAATCGGCGTGATAGACGCGGCCGAGCTCGTTGGGATCGGGGTGGACGTGGACGAGGATCTGGCCGGGGTGGTCGGGGGTGACCAATTTGTAGCCGTCGGTGGTCGACTCGCCGAGGCGCGCGCCGACAACGATCAGCAAATCGGCGTCACGTACGCGCTGCTGGAGCTTGGGGTTGGGGCCATAGCCGAGCTGACCGGCATAAACACCGCAGTCGTTGGCTATCGCATCCTGGCGGCGGAAGGCGGCGGCGGTGGGGATGCCGTGGCGAAAGGCAAAATTGGCCCAGTGATGGCCTGCGCACGGGCTCCAGTCGGCGCCGCCGATGATCGCCACCGGGTTGGTCGCTTCTTTCAACAGCTCGAACAAAGCCCCGATCGCGCCGGGGTCGGGGGTTTCGGCCACGGGGGGCACGCGCGGGCGGTCGGGCGCTGCAACCTCGTCGCGCAACATATCCTCGGGGATCGCCAGCACCACCGGGCCGGGCCGACCGGCGGTTGCGACGCGATACGCGCGGGCGACATATTCGGGGATCCGCCGCGCATCGTCGATCCGCGCAGCCCATTTGGCGATCGGGCCGAAAAACGCCGCCATGTCCACTTCCTGGAAGCCTTCGCGGTCCTTGTCGGCGCGGTCGAGATCGCCGACGAACAGGATCATCGGGGTCGAATCCTGGAAGGCGACATGGACCCCTGCGCTGGCATTGGTCGCGCCCGGGCCGCGGGTGACGAAGGCGACGCCCGGCCTTCCCGTCATCTTGCCGTCGGCATCGGCCATATACGCCACTCCGCCTTCCTGGCGGCAGACGGTCAGGTCGATCTCGGGCGCATCGTGGAGCGCGTCGAGCACGGCGAGGAAGCTCTCGCCCGGGACGGTGAAAATGCGATCGCAGCCCTGGATGCGGAGCTGGTCGACGAGGATCTGGCCGCCGGTGCGTAAGGTCATGGACCAGGGCATTAGCGGCTACGGTGGCGGTTGTGGAGAGGCTGCTTGTCACGCGTCCGGAATGAGCGCAGTCCTTGGCTCGTTGTACTCGTTGTACTCGTTGTACACGTTGAACCCGGGGCTGGGGGGCGCCAATGGAATTCCTGATCGCTGCAATGCTGGCCGGGGCGCCGCCGCCGCCCGTGGACTATCGCTTTGACATCGCTCGCGCCCAAGGCGTGCTCTACAATCCGTGGACACTGAGTGATGACAAGGTCGAACTGCGCTCATTCCTTGGATCGGGGGCGAAGCCGGGCGATTTCGTCGCGCCGACGATGCGCGTCGCGCCGGGGCAGCGGCTCAATGTCCACCTCAACAACAAGCTGGAGGCGTGCAGCGAGACCCAACGCGCCAAGCATCTTTGTTATAACGACACCAATTTGCATACCCATGGCCTGTGGGTCTCGCCGTCTGGCAACAGCGACAATGTGCTGATCTCGATCGCGCCCGGCGAGCGCTTCCAACATAGCTACGATATTCCCGTGGACCATCCGGCCGGCACTTTCTGGTACCACCCTCACCGCCACGGCGCCGGCTTTGTCCAGGTCGGGAGCGGCATGGCCGGGGCGCTGATCGTCACCGGCAACCGGCTGCCGACCGCGACCAGGCCGGGCGATATCGACGTGCTGCTGAAGGATCAGCGTGGGCGGCCTTTCCCGGAGCGG
>JBDSOV010000136.1:0-3470 GCA_039914575.1 Sphingomicrobium sp. | reverse complement strand
GTCGCTGGCCTTGGTGGCGATGGTCTGGGCATTGTCGAGCACGCGAAGCAGATCGCCATCGATGCCGGGGGCTGTGGTCGCGCCGCTGCCGGTCACCGCAGGTTCCTTCGCCACCAAAGTATCGACCGCGATCCGCGCCACCGCGCCGTCGCCGCCCGAGGCGTTGATCAGCCCAACCGCCATGCCCTGCTCATCGTCGAGCAGCGCCTTGGCATAATGCGCAGGAGTGACGCGTTGGTGATGTTCACGCACCGCAATAGTCTGCGCCGCCTGCAGAAATCCGCGCGCGCGGTCGGTAAGTTTGTCGAAATCCATCTTTTACCCCTCAGCCTGGCAAGGATGTGGTGTGTTAGGCGGACAACACAAGGCTTTTCGTCACTGGACGGGAGCGAGCGGGTCGGGCGCTACGGTCGGTGGCGCGATCGGCGGAGGGGCGCGATAGATTATTCCGTTCTCGGTCAGCACTGCCGGACAGCCATAGCCACCGCGCGGGCCCGACGTCCCCCATTCGCGTGCCTTCTTGCTGTCGATGTGGAAACGAAGGCCCTTGTAAAAGCCGAGGCCGATGTTGTTCCACGATCCCTTGTCGAGCTGAATCCGGCATAAGGCCAGCATCAGGGCCTCGCGCGTGATCGGGCGCAGCGGGACCATATCGACGGCGCCGGCAGTAAGATGGGTGCTGGTCCTGGCTCCACCGGCGCAGACGTTGAGATAGGGGTTGCGATAGACCGAGACCGGCTCGACCTGGCCGATCACCGGCTCGATGAAGGCACCGATGAAGCGCAGGGCGGCGACAATATTGGGCCAGGCGGTAGTCGGGGGCACTTCGAACGGTTGATTGTTGCAGCGCCGCCAGTCGGTCGCGGTGCGCAATAACTGCCAGGTCGGGGCGACCCCGCCGACGCCGTTGGTGGTGAGGTAATCGTTGAAGGAGCGGACGTACATTGACCGATACGGCGCGGCGGAGACCCAGGCGCGGTAGCCAGGCTCGTCCTGGCCGGGGGTGACATAGTCGGCAGCCGGATTGAAATATTGGGCATGGCCGGCCGCCGGCACACAAAGAAGCATTAACAGGAGGAGCATGCGCTTCATGCGCCATCAAAACCCGCGCGGGATTGAAAAGCAACGGGGCCTGCCACATCTTGGCGCGATGCAACGTCCGATCAACGTCGATTTGCCGCACAAGCTCGGCCGCGACGAAGCCCGCCGCCGGATTGCCGGCAATATCGACAGCCTCGCCGGGCATATCCCCGGCGGCGCGGCCCAGGTCACATCGAGCTGGGCGGGCGACACGCTCAACCTCAACATCCTCGCCATGGGGCAGGACGTGAAGGCCGAGATCGCGGTCGACGAGAAGGTGGTTCATTGCAAGATCGACCTGCCCGGCATGCTCAGCCTGTTCGCCGGGCCGATCGAGGCGTTTTTGAAGCGCAAGGGCGACGACTTGCTGCTTGAGGACAAGCGCGACTAGGCTCCAGGCTTGGGCAGCGGGAGTCGGGCATGCGTCACTTCGCGATCATCGGATCGGGCCCGGCGGGGTTCTACACCGCAGAAGCGCTGGCCAAGGCCTATGGCGACAAGGCCCGGATCGACATCATCGACAAATATCCGGTGCCTTACGGCCTGATCCGGTTTGGCGTCGCCCCTGACCACCAGTCGTTGAAAGCGGTCTCGAAGCGCTACGACAAGGTCGCCGAAACCGAGGGAGTCCGCTTTGTCGGCAACGTGACGGCTGGCCGCGACGTGTCGGCCGACGAATTGCGCCGGCTCTATGATGCGGTGATATTCGCCACCGGCGCGCCGGTCGATCGGCCACTTGGCATAACGGGCGAGGATCTGCCTGGCGTGGTCGGATCGGCGGCATTTGTCGGCTGGTACAATGGCCACCCCGATTTCGTCGATCTTGATCCGCGGCTCGACGGCGCCAATGCGGTGGTGATCGGCAATGGCAATGTTGCATTGGACGTGGCGCGGATCCTTTCGAAGACGGCGCATGAATTCGCTGGATCGGACATCGTCGGCCATGCGCTGGACGCGCTCGGCAAGTCGGCGATTCGTACCATCACCTTCGTCGGTCGCCGTGGCCCGCACCAGATCGCCATGACCCCCAAGGAATTGGGCGAACTCGGGCACCTCGAGGCGGCGGCGCCCGCGGTCGATCCGACCGATTTTCCGCCGCTCGAGGCCGATGCAGCGCTGGAGCCGGGGCATCGCAAGTCGATCACCCTGCTTCGCGATTTCGCGGCGGCGCCGCCCGACGGGTCGAAACCCAAGACGATCATCTATGATTTTTTCGCCAAACCAGTCCGCATCGAGGGCGAGGGCCAGGCAGAGCGGCTGATCGTCGAGCGCACCCGGCTGGACGAGACGGAGCGGGCGATCGGCACCGGCGAGACCTATGCCATCCCCGCCAGCCTGGTGGTCAGCTGCATCGGCTATGCGACGTCGCCGATCGACGGCGTTGCTTATGATGACAGTCACGGCAAGTTCCGCAACGACCATGGCCAGATCGACGACGGACTCTTTTGTGTCGGTTGGGCGCGGCGCGGGCCGACCGGGACGATCGGCACCAACCGGCCCGACGGCTACGAAGTCGCCGAGCAAGTCGCGGCGGCGATGGCGCCGGGATCGGACGGGGGCAAGGCGGGCGGCGACGGACTCGATGCGTTGCTGAGCGAACGCGGAGTTCGATCGACTAGTTTCGACGACTGGCGAACGATCGAGGCGGCCGAGGTGGCGGGGGCACGGCCCGATTCCCCGCGCGAGAAATTCGTTCGCCATAACGATTGGCTGAAAGTGTTGGGGCACTAGCGGTCACGCGCTTGCGCATCGCGCAGCCCCCCGCTAGGAAGCCCGCGCTCCTGCACCGGACCCTTGCGGTCCGGTCCCGGTCGGGGAGTAGCTCAGCCTGGTAGAGCACTGTCTTCGGGAGGCAGGGGCCGGAGGTTCGAATCCTCTCTCCCCGACCAGCTTTCAAATTACCATGTCCGGGGGACATGGTAATTTGAAAGCTCCGCCGGATGGCTTAAATGTTTAAGTCGCGAACCCCGGGTCGAGGCGGTACGCTTTCCTGAGTAGCGCCGGCCACGCCAGCAAATTGGCCGCGATCTTCAGGCCGACGCCGCCTTGCTCGGCGGCCAGTTCGGGCGTGCCCTGGGGCGGGTTGTTGAGTTTTTCGCCGGCGGTCAGCGCCATCACCTGGGCCTGGCACGCGCGTTCGAGGAAATAGAGTTTGAGGAAGCATTCGCCGACATTGCCGCCGACTGCCAATGTGCCGTGGTTGCGCAGCAACATCGCATTTTTGGTGCCGAGGTCGGCAACCAGCCGCTCGCGCTCCTCCATCTCGGTCGCCACCCCTTCATAATCGTGAAAGGCGAGATCGCCGCGGACCAGCATCGCGGTCTGGGTGATCGGCAGAAGGCCATCCTCATGCGCCGCGACCGCCTGTCCGTGCGGCGTATGCAGGTGCA
>JBDSOV010000117.1:0-15650 GCA_039914575.1 Sphingomicrobium sp. | reverse complement strand
CCGCCACATCGGCAATCGACGCAGGATAGGGCAGGTCGATCGCCTTGATTCCCATCCGCCGCGCCAGCATGCCCGTCGATCGTCCGCGGCCGCCCATCGTCAGCAATAGGGTAGGCCTCATCCCGATGACCTGCTCGATCGCCCCGCGATTGGCCGGAAAGGCGCGTGCTTGCCGCCACAGGGGCGATTCAGCCGGATCCTGCACCAGGCGGGTCACGCTGGCGATCTCGCCTGGCCGCGCCAGCAGCAACAGATATTCGTCGGTGCACAGATTGAGCGAGGCGATTTTGAGCGCGCTAGCGATCGACAGCGAGGCGAAGCCCGACATAGGCGCTCCTTCCTTCGGTGCGATAGCCGACCACGTCCTGGTAGCGATCGTCGAACGCATTGGCGATGCGGCCGAACACTTCCACGCCCGGTCGCACCGTATAGGCTAGCCGCGCACCCGCCAGCCAGTAAGGCGACAGGCTGACGCGCTCGAACAGGTCGAAATCGGTGTCGGCGCGGCGTCCAACGTAGGCGATCGACACACCGTAGCTGAATTTGCCTATCGTGCCGTCGACAGTCAACGACCCGCTGTGCTCCGGGCGGCGCAACTCGCGGATGTGGCCAGCACCGACAATGGGCTCGCTGGCGTCGAGGTAAGCGTAATTCGCGGCCAGGTGCAGCGCCTTGCCTTGGCTCCAGCTGGCCTCGGCTTCGATCCCCTGTCGGCGGCTGGTCCTGTCGGCATTGGCGGCCGAGCTGAGGAAGGTGTCGGGATCATAAGTTCCAACGATTTCATCGCTCAATCGCTGGCGGTAGGCTGTTAGCGACGCGACGAGCTTATCCTTGCGATAGCGCACCGATCCCTCGAACCCGCGCGAAGTTTCAGTTCTAAGCGACGGATTGCCAACGAAACTTCCCGGGAAAAACCCGTACAGGTCGAAAAATGTTGGCTGCGAAATGCCTTCGCCATAAGAAACCGCCACGCTGACGATCTTGCTTGCCTTGAACAGCAGCGACCCGCGCATTGTTGTGGCGTCGCGAAAGCGGTTGAATACATCGCGGCGGACCGCCAGGTCGGCGATCACCCGGTCGGCCACACTCGCCCGCCATTCGCCGGTCAGCGACCAGTGGCGACGATCGCGCGACTGGTTGGAAAAGCCGCCGAAGGCGACGTCGGCGGTTGAAAAACGCTCATTCTCGGCGGTTCCGGCGACGATCAGCGCATGGTCGACCGCCCCGGTGGTGAACAGATGATCGATTTCGGCATCGACCGTCGATCGCCGCCCTTCGCTTTCGTTGATCTCGCTCCCGTCGAGCAGGTTGCGGTTGCGTGATGTGAGCAGCGAGCCGGAAAGCTTGGCCTGCCAAGCGTCTGTGGGTTCACCAAAGGCTAGGCCCAAACGCCCCGCGGCGAGGCGGCTGCGGGTGCGGTCGAGCGTATCGGCGCGGAGGAAAGTGACCGGGTCGGTCCCGTCATAATCGCTTCGTCCTGCAAGCCTGAAACCCGAAGCGGTCAGCGCCAATTTCTTTACCGGCTCCCACCGCGCTAGCCCGCGCATCACATTGCTGGTGAATCCGTCGCGCTCACCGCCACCATCGAAACTGTCGATCCCGTCGCTCGCCTGATGTCCGAACGCCAGCGCGATCCCCAGCGCGTCGCGGCTATAGCTGGCTGATCCCGCCGCGCGGCGAAAGCCGAACGAGCCGCCTTCGATGATCCCGCTCGCGCCGGTCGTCATCGCCGCGTCGCCTTGGACCGCAATCACCCCGCCGATCGCTTCCGACCCCCACAGCGCCGATTGCGGCCCGCGCACCAGCTCGATCCGCGAGGCGATGTCGGCGCCCAGCAATTCGAACCGCGGTTCGTTGCCCGCTGCGGGATCGTTGGCGCGGATACCGTCGATGAACAGCAGGGTATGATTGGCCTCGGCCCCGCGGATCCGGACCTGGGTGAAGGATCCCGCCGGCCCGCTGGTCGCGACCGAGGTCGACGGCAGCAACCGCAAATAGGCGGTGATCGCCGGCTCGCCAAGCCGCTCGATCCGATCGTCGTCGACGATGCTGACGCTGGCCGCGCTATCTGCGATCGGTTCGGGCAGGCGCGACGCGGTGATGACGATTGCGGGTTGGTGCGATTGCAATTCGACTGGTGACGCAAAGTCCATTGGGATTCCTCTCTCATGACAGTCGTCACGGAGGAATCCGGCCACCTGGCCGCCCCACGCCCCACCACTGACCCCGACAGCAGGAACGGACGACGGTTCAGGACAAGTATCTGACTCACCAGCTTTGGACTGGCTTACAGTTGCGGGCACAGCGCCGGAATTTCACCGGCTTCCTTGGGCCCCGAACCCGTTATGGCGGCTAGAGGTGTGAGGCGATCCTTGTCAAGCAAGGCGCCATCGGTTAGGGGCCGCGACGAACTTCAGGCTGGTCGGAACCAGCCGTCTCTCAAGGAATATGTGATGAAAGCCGATACCCATCCCGATTATCACCAGGTCACCATCAAGATGACCGACGGCTCGACCTACCAGACCCGCACCACCTGGGGCAAAGAGGGCGATACGTTGAGCCTCGAGATCGATCCGACCTCGCACCCGGCGTGGACCGGCGGACGCGGCCAGATGCTCGACACCGGCGGCCAGGTCGCGCGCTTTAACAAGCGCTTCGGCGGGCTGACACTGGGCAAGAAGTAAGGATGCCAGCCTCGGCTCCGCGACTGGAGACCGAGCGCCTCATCCTTCGCGATTTCCACCGCGACGATCTCGATGCGCTGGCGGCAACGCTCGGCGATATTGAGGTCGTGCGCCATCTGACCGGCGAGCCGATTAGCCGCGAGGATAGCCTGCGCCGCTTGTTCATGGCGGTCGGACAGTGGCCGGTGATCGGCATGGGGATGTGGGCGGTCGAGCGAAAAAGCGACGGAAAGCTCGTCGGCCACGTCGGTTTCTTCGACATGCAACGCGATATCGTGCCGAGCATGGTCGGCCTGCCTGAAATGGGCTGGATCTTCGACACGTCGGTGCACGGGCAGGGAATTGCCCGCGAGGCATGCGCGGCCGCACTCGACTGGCTCGACGCCAGCCACGGCTCGATCGAGGTGCCGGCGATCATCAGCCCCGATAACATCGCTTCGCTCAAACTCGCCGAGAAACTCGGTTTCGTCCGCGAGGCCGACGGCATCTACAAGGGCGAGCCGATCGCGGTCGTCAGGCGCCCACCACAACGCTGATTACCAGCCGCCACCGCCGCCGCCGCCACCACCGCCACCCGACGATCCGCCACCGCTCGATCCGCTCGACGATCCCGGCGCGGTCGACGCCGACGACACCGCACTCGATAGCGAATCTCCGATCGAACCAACGAACCCGCCGGTGTCGGTCCACGGGTTCGACCTTCCCGAATACCATAAGAATCCCGACGTCTCGCCCGACGCCGATGCCGCCGCCGAGGCTGCCGCGAGCATCGACGTGAAACGATCAGCCCAGCGATTTTCGACCTCCAGCGCGATGGCATAAGGCAGGAACCGCTCGAACAGCATGAGATTATCCTCGGGCGCCTGCATCCGGTCGAGCCGGTCGCGCTCGGTGATCGACAAATATTGCTTGAACCCCGCGATCCGGTCGAGAATCGCGCGCCCGTCCGTGGTTGGTGCGTCGATCCACGCGAATGCGGAGAGCGCGAACGGTAGGCCGATTGCGGCGATCGCGATCGGGATCCACCGGCCGGCCGCGAGCGCCATCGGGATCGCCGGCAGGCTCCCAGCCGCGGCCAGCCCGCCGACCGCGATCAGGAGCCCATGTACGCCGTACCCGGTCATCTTGGTCATCGCCGGCAACCGCGTCCAGAACAGGATCACCGCCAGCAATACGAGCGGCGACAGCAGAAAATATGCCGAGCCCGCCACCCCCTCGACCCACAAAGTGACGATCGCCGTCAACAGCAGCCCGAGCAGCCACACCCCGATCGCCGCAAACGCCCAGCCGACGTTGCGGTTGAACGTTACGCCTTCGAAGCGTTTCGCATAACTGTCCGATATACCTTTGTTCGAGGCAGAAAAAATCGCGTGATTCTCATTGTCCAAGGCGATCGTCTCGCCCGGCTCGACCAACCCGTCTATCGCGGTTTCCTCGGCGGCTTCGAGCGGCTGCGCAGCGGCGGTCACGGGACGCTCGATGCTGCGCTTGGTCGATCCGAAGAAGCCGCCGTCATCCTCGACCAAGCGGACATGGCCCTTGACCGCCGCATCGACCAGCGCCGCTGCAAAGCCGCGAGTGTCGAGGCCTTGTTTCACTACGTAGCGCATCGCCGCCGGGCTGAGGTCGTCGGGCGGAGAGAAGATTGGCACCGCCGTCCCGGCGCGCGGATCGCGTCCAGCGCGTTGCCACGCGACGTAGAGGAAGCAAATCAGTCCGGCCAATCCCGCTAGAGCGACCAGCGGCGGCGCCCAGTCGGCGAGGAACCATCCCGCCCTGTTCGCGGAGGAGGGGGCATCGACCACGCCCGGGGGGAAAGCGACCGCGACTGACAGTCCCTGGCCCGCATCGAGCGGGGCGGTGGTCGCGAAACTGATCGTCCCCGCGCTCTCGCCGGTCACCGTGGCATTGGTCGACGTCTCGCCCTTGAAGCCGGTGTACGCGGCCCGCTTCCCGAAGGTCGCCGCCGAAGGCAGCGTGATGGACACGCTCGCGCGGTCGACCGGGAAGCGCCAGCCATTGCCGGTGACGTTCCAGTACAGCTCGTCATAGCCGTCGAAACGCCCGAGCATCCGCGTTGCTTGGTAGCGGATGGTGTAGACATGCTCGCCAACCGGGACGATCCGGTCCTTATCGCCGATCTTGATCCGCACCCCGTTGCTCATCGTCTCGCTGGCATATGGCTCGAGCTGGCCATCGAGCAGCGTCTCGACCAGCGTGAAACCGACCTTCACCCTTTTGCCCCATGGCGCGTCGTAGCGGGTCGGGATTTCGCGAAAAATGCCGTGGTTGATCGCGACATTGTCGACCTGGACGCGGATCGTCTCGGTGACGTCGAGCGTCCCGTCCTTGGCAATCACAACGTCGCTGGCGAAGTCGCGGACTCGTTCTTCAGCTGCCGCCGGTATCGCGACAGCGAGCGCGGTCAAGGCTGCGATCAGCCAGCGCATCGGACTCACGCCTTCTGGAAGTCGATCTTCGGCGCCGACTGGATCGCCGGATCCTCGTCCTTGTAATATTCTTCTTCGGTGAACCCCATCGGCCGCGCGAACAGCATGTCGGGGAAGCTCTGCACCCGCGTGTTGAGGTCGCGCGCCGTGGCATTGTAATAGCGCCGCGACGACTGCAATTCGGTCTCGATGCTGCTGATTTCGCCTTGCAATTGCTGAAAATTCTCGCTCGCGCGGAGCTCGGGATAGGCCTCGGCAACGACGAACAATTTGCCGATCAGCCCGGTCATCGCCGCATCCGCCGCCGCTGTCGCGGCCACTCCTTGCGCGCCCGACGCGGCGGCGCGCTGGGCGGTGATCGCCTCGAAGGTCGCTTTTTCGTGGGTGGCATAACCCTTCACCGTCTCGACCAGATTGGGGATCAAATCGGCGCGGCGGCGAAGCTGGACGGTAATCCCGCTGAAGCCTTCCTTGACCAGCGCGCGGAGCCGCACCAGCCGATTATAAATCGCCACGCCAAACAGCCCGACGAACACGATGAGTCCGATGATGATCAGCAAGGTCGTCATGTCATTCCCCCTGAGAGAGGGTCAACATAGCGAGGCGTTGTCTCTCTAGAAAGCGGGAATCCCGGTGATTGCACGGCCGAGGATCAGGGCGTGGACGTCGTGGGTGCCTTCGTAGGTATTGACCGTCTCGAGGTTGGCCGCGTGACGCATCACCTGATATTCGGCCGAAATACCGTTGCCGCCGTGCATGTCGCGCGCGACCCGGGCGATATCGAGCGCCTTGCCGCAATTGTTGCGCTTGAGCAGACTGATGCTCTCGGGGATCAATTGCCCTGCCTCAAGCCGCCGCCCGACCCGCAACGCCGCCTGCAGCCCCAATGAAATTTCGGTCACCATATTGGCCAGCTTGAGCTGGACCAGTTGAGTCGCGGCGAGGGGTCGGCCGAACTGCTTGCGATCGAGCGTGTAGCTGCGCGCGGCGGCGAAGCATGCCTCGGCCGCACCCATCGATCCCCAGCCAATGCCGTAGCGGGCGCGGTTAAGGCAGCCGAACGGCCCCTTCAACCCTTGCACGTTGGGGAGCAAAGCATCCTCGCCGACCGCGACCTCGTCCATCACGATCTCACCGGTGATCGAGGCGCGCAGCGACAGTTTTTCGCCAATCTTGGGTGCACTTAGCCCCTTCATGCCCTTTTCCAGCACGAAGCCGCGGATCGCGTCGCCATGCGCTTCGCTCTTCGCCCACACCACGAACACGTCGGCGATCGGCGAATTGGTGATCCACATCTTCGCGCCGCTGATCGAATAGCCGTTGGCGGTCTTCTTCGCGCGGGTGCGCATACCGCCCGGATCGGATCCGGCATCGGGCTCGGTCAGACCGAAACAACCGACCAAATTGCCTTTGGCCAGGCCGGGGAGATATTTCTTCTTCTGCTCCTCGGATCCGTAAGCGAAGATCGGATACATCACGAGGCTCGACTGGACCGACATCGCCGAGCGATAGCCGCTGTCGACCCGCTCGACCGCGCGCGCGATCAGTCCATAGGAGACGTAGCCGAGGCCGGCGCCGCCATATTCTTCGGGGATGGTCGCGCCAAGCAGCCCGATGCTGCCCATTTCGCGCAATATCTCGCGGTCGAAATCCTCATTGAGATAGGCCTGCGTCACCCGCGGCTGGAGCTTGTCCTGGGCATATGCCTCGGCGGTATCGCGCACCATCCGCTCATGGTCGTCGAGCTGATCGTCGATCCCCAGGGCATCTTCCCAATCGAATGGCTGGATCGCCGGCTCGCCCACGTGCATCTCCACTCGCTATCAGGATAGTCGCGGCTCCCTTAGCGAGGTGTGCGTGGTTGTGCCAGAGGCAAGCAAATTCAGGCCTTTTTGACCGTTCGAGCAGCCAGTCCTGATGTGGGACTCCTTTTGCCTACAAACCGTCGCGAAGTGTGCGATTTGGGTAGTTTAATCAAGCAACAGCCTGCTAGGTAACGTTTCCGATTCGTCGGGAACGCACCCTTTTGCTACTGGACCCGCACGAGCCGCGTCACGTTTCGCGGGCCGATGGCCGCCACGACACAGGAATAGTCACCATGACCCCCGAGTGGATCCGGTCAAGCGCGACAATGAAGGCTGCGCTGGACGCGTGCCGGCGACATTTCGGCTATGCCGCTTTGTTCAGCGCCTTGCTCAACCTGCTGTTCATCGCTCCGATGCTGTACATGCTGCAGGTCTATGACCGAGTGATGCCGACGCAGGGGCGGACGACGTTGCTGCTGCTGACCGTGGTGCTAGTGTTGGCATTAGCGACGCTCGCCGGGCTTGAGGCGATCCGCTCGCGGCTGCTGGTGCGGGCCAGCATCAGGCTCGACCAGGTTATGGCCGGGCGGATCATGCGCGCGACCCTGCTCCAGCCCGATAGCTCGCAGCGCCTGGCACGGCAGGCGGTGCGCGAATTTGACGTGCTCCGCCAGGCGCTGACCGGCCCCGCCATGCTTGGCGTGCTTGATGCGCCATGGGTGCCGATTTACATCCTGATCGCCTTCCTGATTCATCCGTGGATCGGCGTGCTAACCCTCGTCGGGGCGCTGCTGATCATCTTGCTGGCCTGGCGCAACGAGCGCGCGACGCGCGAGCCGCTGCAGGAGGCGAATGTCGCCGCTGGCCGCTCCTATGCCGTTTATGACGCTTCGGTCGCGTCATCCGACGTGGTTCGCGCACTCGGCCTGCGCGAGGCGTTGGTGCGCGGCCATCTCGGCGACCGGCGGACGATGTTGGAGCTGCAAACCGACGCCGGGATGACCTCGGCCAAGCTCAGCTCGCATTCGAAATTCGTGCGGCTGCTGCTGCAGTCGCTTGCGCTCGGCGTGGGCGCGCTGCTGGCGATTGACGCCAAAGTCAGCCCGGGCGCGGTGTTCGCGTCGATGTTCATCGTCGGCCGCGCTTTAGCGCCGATCGACCAGTTAGTCGGCGGCTGGCGGTCGATCATCCTGGTGCGCGGCGCGATTAAGGTGCTCGATGAACTGTTCGAAGCGACCCCGCCCGACGTCGCTCACACGCGCCTGCCGGCGCCGACCGGGCGGCTCGAGGTCGACGGGCTGACCGTGGTCGGGCAGGGGCAGAAGCCGATCCTTTACAACATCGGTTTCCGAGTCGAACCGGGCGAAGTGGTGGCAATCGTCGGGCCAAGCGGGGCGGGCAAGTCGACGCTGGTCCGCGCCGTCGCCGGGGCGATCCGCGCAACTGGCGGCCATGTCCGCTTTGACGGTGCCGAGCAGCGCGACTGGGACCCGGAGCAGCTCGCCGACCATGTCGGCTTCATGCCCCAGGAAACCAGACTGTTCGCGGGTACGATCAAGGATAATATTTCGCGCTTCCGGTCGCTAATCGGCGAGCCCGTGATCGATCTCGACGCGGATGCGGTGACGGCGGCGACGCTCGCCGGGGCGCATGAGATGATCCTCTTATTGCCCGGCGGCTATGACAATCTGATCCAGCTGGGCGGTGGCGGCCTGTCGGCCGGACAGGCGCAGCGGATTGCGCTCGCACGGGCGCTGTTCCGCAGCCCGCGCTATGTCATCCTCGACGAGCCCAACGCCAGCCTCGACGCGGAAGGCGATACGCAGCTGACGGTGACTCTCGAGGAGCTGAAGAAACGCGGGACGACGATCCTGGTCGTCGCGCACCGGCTGAGTGTGCTGCCCGTGGTCGACAAATTGTTGGTGATCCGCGACGGGCGGGTGGCGATGTATGGCGCACGCGACGAGGTGATGAGCAAGCTCGCGCCCCAACAGCAGCGTGTCTCGGTGCAAGGATAATGGCGATGGACCGCGATCTCGAACTGACCGCTTATTCGGGCGATGGTCAACTCGCGCTGGCGGGTCCGCCGGTCGATGCACGCGCCGATGCGTCGAGCGATGTTCGCTTCGGGCTGACCATCGCCGCCTTGTTCTTCGTCGGACTGCTCGGCTGGGCGGCGATCGCTCGGCTCGATGCGGCGGCGGTGGCGCCAGGCAAGTTGGTCGTGTCGGGTCAACGCCAGACGGTCCAGCATCGCGACGGCGGAGTTGTCGCGGAAATTGCCGTAAAGGAAGGGGCCAAGGTCAGCCGCGGCGACGTTTTAATCCGCCTTGCCGGAGCCGATGTCCGCGCCCAGGAGCGCGCCTATGCTGCTCAGACTATCACCTTGCTTGCCCAGCGCGCCCGGCTCCAGTCCGAGCAAGCCGGACGCGGAGGGATCAGCCGTCCTGCCGAATTCGCGGGGCTAACCGGCGAAGACCGCTCCGACGCAGAGCGCGCACTGCGTGTCCAGCAGGCACAATTGCAGACCCGCTCGGCGGTGTTGTCGGCCCAGCGCGGAGTGCTTGGCCAGCGCAGCTCGCAGGCAGGGAGCCAAGGCACCGGGTACAGTCGGCAGATCGTCGCGGTCGACGAGCAGTTGCGGCTAATCAAGGAAGAACTGGAAAGCCTCCGGACAGTCGCCGAAAAGGGCTTCGTGTCGCGCAACCGGGTGCGCGCGCTCGAACGCGCCAAGGCCGACCTTGAGGGGCAGCGCGGCCAATATGCCGCGACTGTCGCCCAGACCGGTAGCCAGCAGGGCGAAAGCCGGCTCCAGATTCTAGAAGCTCAAAGCAGTTATTACGAGCGCATCGCGACTGAATTGCGCGATGTCGAAAATGCGCTCGCCGACGTGCGGCCGAAATGGAGCGCGGCGCGCGATCAGCTTGCCCGCACCGAAATCCGATCGCCCGCGACCGGCACGGTCGTCGGTCTGACCGTGTTCACCCCGGGTGGAGTGATTGCCGCCGGGCAGAAATTGCTGGACGTAGTGCCCGACAAGGCACCGCTGACGATCGAGGCGCGCATTTCGCCCGCCGATGCCGACGACGTGCGCATCGGCCAACGCGCCTTCGTCCGCTTCGACACGCTCCACGAGCGCTCGCTTCCTGCACTCAAGGGCAATGTCAGCCGCGTCTCTGCCGACAGCTTCACCGACGAGCGCACCGGCGAGACTTTCTATACCGCCGACGTGTCGGTGCCGATTGCCGAACTCAACCGGATCGACGCGCTGCGCGGCGCCGATACGCTTCGCGCCGGCATCCCGGTCAGCATCGAGATCCCGCTGCGCAAGCGCACCGCGCTACAATATGCAATCGAGCCGTTGACTGGCGCATTCCGCCGTTCGTTCAACGAGCACTAGAGCGCCAGAAATTCCCTGATCCATCATTCGCCGGCTGTCAGGCTTAACAGGCCTGGGCCACGCGCAGCGAAGATGGGATCAGGCGAGGTCGATGACGAAGTTTCTCATTCTGTCCGGTGTCGTTGCGGCGCTGGTCGCGATCACGCTTCCAGCGCGGGCCTAGTTCGCCGTGCTGGCGCCGCCAGGTGCGGCCTCCTTGTTCGCGCCGCCAAAGCTCCGCTTGAGCGAAAATGTGAGGCTAAGATGCGAATTGCGCTCGCGAAATTCGTTTAACGACGGGTCTGGCAACGATCGGTTGGGGAAGGTGAATTCGCGGGTGCGAAGTCCCTTGGTGTTGAACAAATTGTTGACGTCTAAGGTCGCCGTGGTCCGTGCACTCGGCCGATATTCGACAAACGCATTGCCGAAGATGCCACCATTATAGGGCGTGTCGACCTCATTGGCGCGGAAAAAGGAGAAGCGGTCGCGGTCGCTGACCGTCAGGCCATAGGAGAATTTGCCGATATCGCGGCGGAATTCGGCGCTCCATTCCCACTCGGGATAGAAACCGGTGAAATTGCGCTCCTCGCCCGAAATCGGATCCAGGACATTGGTGCGCTGCAGCTGACCGTTGAGCTTCAGCCGCCCGCCCTTGATCCCGAACCGGTCGAGCGGTGCATCGATCGCCAGCGCGATGAAGCCGCGCGTCCCGGTGCCGATATTGCCCGGCGCATCGAACGCGTCGCCGTCATCGTCGAACACCAGGATCCGATCCTGGAGCAATTCGATCCGGTCATAGCCGGCATCGAGCTTGATCAGCCCGGTTTTGAACAGGGGATGGTCGAGCGTCGCCCGAACTTCCCACGCGCGCTGGGGCAGGAGGTTGGCATTGCCGCCGTTGACCCGGTCGTTGCTCAATTCGGCCGAACTGATGAAGTCGAAGAAATCGAGCTGGGCGATGGTTCGCCGGACGGTAAATTGCGAGTGCCAGCCACCGCCCGGCTTCCAGTCGAGCGTGATGCTCGGCTTGAAGAACCGCAGCGAGCGGTCGGCCATGGTATCGCCGCGCACCTTGAGGCTCGACATTTCGTAATTGAGCCCGGCATCGACCCTGAGCTTGGACGAGATTTGCTTGCCGGCTTTCACATACACTTCGCCGCGTGTTTCCCGCACCGTAGCATCGTCGATTGGCAACTCCTTTTGGGTCCGCGTTCCCCCCGGGCCGAGGACGAACAGATCATTTTGATAATCAAGGCTGTTCAGCGCGGCTTCGGCGCCCGCCTCAACCGAGAAACCGCGCAAGTTGGAGCGGGTCCAGCTCAATCGCCCAATCGTCTCGTTGCGCTGTGACTGCGACCCCTGCTCGAAGCCGTCGATCACCTCGCCGTCGTCGCGCACCTGCAAAGTGTCGAGATTCTCGCGCTTGCGGCGGTTGACCAGCCCGACAAACTTGATCGCCCCGCCCGCCAACGGCCGACTGATATCGCCGCCAATCTCGAAGCCGGGGGATGTGGCGGTGAGGAACAAGCGGTCGTCGCGGGGCTCCTCACCGGTTGGATAGACTAAGTTGGTCTGGATGAAATCCTCGTTGAAACGCTCGAAGCGCCCATTGAGGTGGATCGCTTTGTCGGGCGCTTCCTCGAGTGCCCAGCCGGCCGAGACATAGGGGGTGCGCGGGCGATAATGGTTGCGCTTGCGGCGCTTTTCGAACAATTCGCCGGTGTCCGGGTCGGTGATCCGGTCGGTGCCTTCGTCGAGGTTATCGTTCCGGCCGGTGCCCGCCGAGAAATTGAAGCTCGATTGGCCGCGCTTGATCAGTGCCGACGCGCTGAGGTTGGGGACGATGTGGCCGGTGTAGCGCCGATTCAGGCTCGCGGTGACCGTCCCGTCAATCCCCGAATCGGCCGACAGGATGACGTTGAGAACCTGGCTTTTGCCCGAATATTCCGAGCTGTAGAGATCGCCGGGACCGAGCTCGACGCGGACCACCCGGCTCGCCGGAATTTGCTCCAGCAGGGTCGTCAGGGATTCGGATTTGGAGCTCGGGCGGGCGCCGTTGAACACCACATTGCCCGCCGCGCCGGCAAACCCGCGGATCCCGCTATTGCCCTCGTCGAGCGCGAACCCCGGCACCCGCTGGGCGATATCGAGCGCGTTGCTTGGACCGAACGGGGCGAAGAAGGCGGCGTCATAAGTGGTGGCGCGGCTGGCCTGCGTGGCCGGAGCGGACTGGGCGGCGAGGGAGGCTGCCAATGTGAGCGCCATGACCCCGACCGAACTTCGAAAACGCCACATCCCCGCCATGAACTCCTCCTGTATTGCCGTAATAATACAGCTATACGGGATGATCGATCGTTACCAGCCCGGTTCGACCAATCGACCAACGGTTCGACGGGGGAGATGCCAAGGGGGATGGCGGAGAGGGTGGGATTCGAACCCACGGTGAGCTTGCACCCACGGCGGTTTTCAAGACCGCTGCCTTAAACCACTCGGCCACCTCTCCCGGTAGCGTTCATTAGCAGCAATATGGTCAAGAAAAAGGGGACAGCCCAAGCCGCCGTTCATCGGGGCGCTGTACCAGTCGGCCAGGATGTGCATTGCGGGCGACGAAGCGGGTGGGCCGCGGCGCGGCGAGCCGCTAGCGTCGGCTGATGCAGGTAAAGGCGAAATGTTCGTGACGGTCAGATTCCATATGATGCTCGCAGTGCTGCTCGCCCAGACCGCCTCGGCCCAGGTCGGCGATCCGCTTGCCCCGTTGCCGCCGCCGGTTACTGTCCACCGCCAAGTCCAGCCCGTCCTGCCGCCGACGCCGAGCTATCTCATCCCGACGACGAATCCCTTCGATTCATACCGGCAGCGCCTGAACTATCTCGCCCGTGCCGCCGGGGTGCGCGAGGCGACCATCGCTGCGGTGATCCCCTACCTCACCGTCAACAGCCGGGTGATCCAGCTGGACCGTGGCCAGCCGGGCAACATCGGCAATCCCAACGCCACGCCGCCGTTCGAGCCCTATCGCCGCCGTCATGTCACTCCCGACCTGATCCGCCGCGGAACCGCGCGCTACGTCGCTTATTCGCCGCAGCTGACTGCGATCGAAGCCCGCACCGGGGTCGCGGCCTCGGTGCTGATGGCGATCTACGGCCACGAGACGAGCTATGGTACGGTGACTGGCAGCTTCGACATCATCAACTCGCTTGCCACTCTCGCTTATGAAGGCCGACGCCGTCCGTTGTTCGAAGGCGAATTCGTCGCCGCGCTGAAATTGCTCGACCAGGGCATCCCGCGCTCCCGACTGAAGGGCAGCTGGGCAGGCGCCACGGGCTATCCGCAATTCATGCCGAGCGCGGTGCTACGCCTGCGCGCCGACGGTAGCGGCGACGGCCGCGCCGACATCTGGTCGAGCGAGATGGACGGCCTCGCCTCGATCGCCAACTTCCTCAAGGAAGCGGGGTGGAAGGCCAACACCTTGTGGGGCATCCCGGTGCGGGTGTCGCCGGGCTTCGACCGCGCCGCGGTGCGCAACATCGCCACCTCGCCAGATTGCCCGCGAGTTCATGCCCGCCACAGCCGCCCGCTGACCATGCGCGAATGGCGCGCGCTCGGGATCACCCCGGTTAGTCGGTCGCTGCGCGAGGATGAGATTGCCTATTTCCTCGAGCCAGACGGCATCTATGGCACCGCCTATCTGCTGACCGGCAATTACAAGTCGATCCTCAAATATAATTGCTCCAACTTCTACGCATTGTCGGTCGGATTGCTTGCCGATCGCATTATCGGGCGCTGACAAGGCGGGCGGCAAGGGATAGAGCATTGAGCAAGCCCCCCCATGCCGGAGTCGCACTTTCCATGATCCGAACTGTCCTGTTGTCGACCGTCTCCCTTGTGCTGATGTCCAGCGCCGCCCCGGCCAAAGCGCCGCCCTTCGCGACCGGCGCCAAGGTCGCGTTCCTGCTCGACCTCAGCTCGGGCGCGGTGCTGCTCGACAAGAATGGCAATCAACGCATGCCGCCGGCGTCGATGGCCAAGATGATGACCACCAACGTCGCCTTCGAGCTGATCGACAAGGGTGAGCTCACGCTGACAAAAAAGTGTCCGGTGCGCACCGAGACGTGGCAGAAATGGCATGGCCCGCAGGCGGGATCGACGATGTTCCTTGGCGTCGGCGAACAGCCGACGGTCGAGGATCTGCTTCACGGTATCGTTACGCTGTCGGGCAATGACGCGACCGTGGTGCTGGCCGAATGCATCGCCGGGACTGAAGAAGCGTTCGTCAACGTGATGAACGAAAATGCCAAGCGGCTCGGCCTGACCGACAGCCAGTTTGGCAACAGCAACGGCTGGCCCGACGAGGGGCGAACCTATGTCACCGCGCGCGACCTTGCGACTCTGGCGCGGGCCGAAATTGAGAATCATCCCAAGCTCTACAAGCAGTTTTACGGTCAGACGAGCTACACCTGGGGCAAGACGCTCGGCACCGGCGCGGCGATTACCCAGGCCAACCGCAATCCCTTGCTCGGCAAGGTCGCGGGTGCCGACGGGCTCAAGACCGGCCACACCGAGGAGGCGGGCTATGGCTTCACCGGCTCGGCCGAACAGAATGGCCGCCGCCTGATCATGGTCGTCGCCGGGATCGACAGCTACGGCAACCGCATCGCCGAATCGGTGCGGTTGATGGAATGGGGCTTCAACGCGTGGCAGACCAAGCCCCTGTTCAAGGCCGGAGCGACGGTCGGCACCGCGCGTGTCCAGCTGGGCAGCGACAGCGAAGTCGCACTGGTCGCCCCGCGCGATCTGGCGGTCACCATCCCGGCGGGGATCCTGTCCAAGGTCACCTCGATGAAGGTCCGCTATTCGGGGCCGGTCAAGGCACCGTTCAAGAAGGGCGACCACATCGCCGATCTGGTCGTCACCACCGCCGATTCGGGCGAGCAAGTGATGCCTTTGGTCGCCGCCGAAGCGGTCGGCACGGCTGGTTTCTTCGGCCGGATCTGGATCGGGCTCCAGCAACTGCTCGGGATGGCCTGAATGGCGCGCGGTCGCTTCATCAGCCTCGAGGGCGGAGAAGGGGTCGGCAAGTCGACCCAACTCGATGCGCTTGCCGAAGCGCTGATCGGCCGCGGCCTGACCGTGCTCGTGACTCGCGAGCCGGGCGGGAGCCCCGGAGCCGAGGCGATCCGCAAGCTGTTGCTCGAGGGCGACGAAACCCGCTGGAACCCGCGCGCCGAAGCCTTGCTGTTCGCCGCCGCTCGCTCGGATCATGTCGAAAAGGCCATCGAGCCTGCGCTCCGTCGCGGCGAATGGGTGGTGAGCGACCGCTTCCTCGACAGCAGCC